>NZ_JBEZZF010000070.1:0-30137 GCF_040639055.1 Promicromonospora sp. NPDC023987
CGGGTTCGTGTTCCAGCAGTTCAACCTCCTGCCGATGTTCACCGCCGAGCAGAACATCACCCTGCCCGTCGAGCTCGCCGGCGGCACGGTGGACAAGGCCTGGTTCGACACCCTGGTCGACACCCTGGGCCTGGCCGGCCGGCTGACGCACCGCCCCGGCGAGCTGTCCGGTGGGCAGCAGCAACGCGTCGCGATCGCCCGCGCGCTGATCGCGCAGCCCGACGTCGTGTTCGCCGACGAGCCGACAGGCAACCTCGACTCCCGCTCCGGGGCCGAGGTCCTGTCCTTCCTGCGCCGCTCCGTCCGCGAGCTGGGTCGCACGATCATCATGGTCACGCATGATCCGTCGGCCGCGGCGTACGCCGACCGTGCGGTCCTGATCGCCGACGGCCGCATCGCGGGCGACATCAGCGACCCGACGCCGGAGTCCGCGATGGCCGGCCTCGACGCCCTGCGCACCCTCGAACCCGCGGCGACGACGCACCGGTCCGGGGCGGGTGCGTGATGGCCACCTCCATGCCCGCAGCGCGTCTCACGCTCGCGCAGATGCGCCGCAGCGCGGGCCGCCTCGCGTCAGCCGCCGTCGCCATCGGCATCGGTACGGGGTTCGTCGCGGTCACGCTGCTGAGCGGAACCGTCATCACCGAGATGACGCACAACCAGGTGACGGCAACCTTCGCCGACGCGGAGCTCGTGGTCTTCGGTGACGAGTCATTGACCGCTGCCGACGTCGAGGCGACCCGGAACGTCGAGGGCGTCGCTGCTGCCGACCCGCAGGTGAACCTGAACTCAGAGCTCAACCACGCCGGGAAGTCGGTCTTTCAGCAGATCATCGGCGTGGCTTCGGACGAGCGCCTCGCGCCGCTCGAGCTGTCCGACGGTGCCTGGCCGGCAGCGGCGGACGAGATCGCGCTCCCGCCGGAGGTCGCCGAGCGACTCGGTCTCGGAATCGGCGACGTCGTCGCCTCGTCCCGGTGGATCATGGACGACGAGCCCACCACCTTCGACGACGGGACCGAGGGGTACGACGGCCACCAGATCAACGAGAAGTTGACGGTGACCGGCCTCGTGGCCGACCCGTTCGACGCGTACGTGGGGTCAGGTGGCGCCGCGGTCATGACCCAGGCAGCGATCGCGGAGCGGCTCTCCGACGCGACCGAGCCCGGCCAGAAGTCCGCCACCAGCGCGATCCTGGTCGCGCTCGAGGACTCGGCCGACCCGGCCGTGGTCGACGCGGCCCTCGCGGGCGCCGTCCCCGAGGCCAGCAACGTGATGACCACCGAGGAGTACGCCACGGAGACGCTGGAGGAGATGACGGGTGGGACGAACATCATCTACCTCGTGTTCGTCCTGGCCTTCGCGGTCATCGCCCTGGTGGTCGCTGGGCTGGTCATCGCCAACACGTTCCAGGTGCTTGTCGCACAACGCGCCCGCACTCTGGCGCTGCTGCGCTGCGTCGGCGCAACCACGGGACAGCTCTACCGCAGCGTGCTGCTCGAGGCCGCGATCCTCGGCACCCTCGCGTCCCTGGCCGGCATCATCGGCGGAATCGTGCTGGCGCAGGGCGCGCTCATGGTCGTACCGCTCATCGACCAGGTGAACGTGCCGCTGCCCGAGACCATCACCCTGACCTGGCCGGTCCTGGTCGCGCCACTCGCCGTCGGCGTCGTCGTGACCCTTGTCTCCGCGATTGCCCCCGCGCTCGCCGCGGGACGGGTGGCGCCGCTGGCCGCACTCCGGCCCAGTGACGCCCCGACCCTGCGCAAGGGTGCTGGTCGCGTCCGTGCCGTGTTCGCGACCATCACCACCGTTGGCGGGCTTGCGGTGGTGGCGGGGGGTGTCTGGTTCGCGCTCCAGGAGGAGCTCACTCCTGCGCCGGTGCTCACCCTGGGGGCCGTCGTCCTCGGCGGCTCGGTGTCCTGGATCGGCGTGATCGTCGGCTCGGTGTTCTGGCTGCCGAAGGTCGCAGCAGGCATCGGCAGGCTCGTGGGCACGACGGGCCCGTCCGCCCGGCTCGCGACGGCGAACACCCTGCGCAATCCCCGGCGGACGGCGGCGACGGCGACCGCGCTGCTGATCGGCGTCACCCTCGTCGGCCTGATGACGACCGGCGCCGCGACCGCACGCGCCGCCTTGGACAACACGCTGAGCTCGCAGTACCCCGTCGACATCCTGGTATCCACCACGACGTACGACGACGACCAGCAGGCCGCGATGCCACCGGTCGTCACCGACGCGGTGTCCGGCGTCGAGGGGCTCGAGGCCACCGCGCAGGTGACCGAGGCCTATGTGGAGACGCCCGACGCGAGGTGGCCGGAGATCGACGTGGTCGCAGCAACCCCTGACGAGCTACGCGCCGTCGTGAACAGTGCTGAAGAGTTCGGCGACCTGCGACCGGGCACCATGGTCATCCCGGAGATGGTCGCCACGAACCACGAGATCAAGGGGCTCGACGAGATCGTGCTCAACGGGCCCGGGGGGACCACCACCCTTGACGTCGCGGTCCGCGACCTGAAGTACGGGACGGCGTTCATCGCGCCCCAGGACCTCGCGAGCATCCACCCCGACCTGCGGCCCAATCAGCTCTGGGCGGGGGTCGCCGACGGGCAGGACGTGGCGGCCACCATCTCGGCAGTACAGGACGCTGTGGCGAGCACCGACGAAGTGGTGAACGTGGGCGGCGCCGCAGCCCAGCGGGACAGCATCCAGCAATTCATCGACATGGTCCTCGCCATCGTCGTCGGGCTGCTCGCCGTCGCGGTGATCATCGCGCTGATCGGCGTGGCGAACACCCTGTCGCTGTCCGTCATCGAGCGGACGAGGGAGAGCGCGATGCTGCGGGCGATCGGGCTCTCGAAGGGGCAGTTGCGCGCCATGCTGGCCATCGAAGGGATGCTCATCGCAGGGGTGGGCGCCGTGCTCGGTGTCCTGCTCGGGCTGGTGTACGGCTGGGCCGGCGCGATCAGCGTCCTGTCCGCGCTGGGGGAGGTCCCGCTGGTGGTCCCGTGGCTCGACATCGCGGCGGTCATCGGCGTCGCCCTCATCGCAGGGCTCGTCGCATCGGTGGTGCCCGCACGGGCCGCGGTGCGCACCCACCCCGTGGCGGCGCTCGCGGCGGAGTAGGCGACACAGCACGTCCGGTCAGCACGCGGCAGCCGCAAGGACTCAGGGGAGAGAAACGTGGACACCATCGTGTACGTCCCACCGAGCCGGCCGGCCTCCGCGTGCTGACCGCCGACCCCACCACCCGCGTCGCGCTGGGCCAGATGCGGCGCAGCATCGGCAGGCTCGCTGCCGCAGGCCTCGCCATCGTCATCAGCACCGCGTTCGTGGCCGCGACGCTGCAGGCGGGCACCATCATCACCCGCACCACGTACGCCCAGGTGGCCGCCCAGTACGCCGACGCGGACCTCGTCGTCTTCGACCGGGGCGGCACCATGGACCCCGCGGACACGGACGCCGTGCGGGCCGTCGAGGGCGTCGCGGCGGCCGACGGGTTCCACGGCACGTACGCGGAGCTGAACCACGGCAGCAGGACGGTCTATCAGTCGCTCGTCGCGACGCCCTCCGACCCGCGGCTCTCGCCGCTGGTCCTGGCGGACGGCACCTGGGCCGACGGGCCCCGTCGCATAGTGCTCCCCGTCGAGGTCGCGGAGCTCTTCGACGTCGGCGTGGGCGACACCATCGCGTCGACGCGCTGCCTGCGGGGCGGCCACCGGGCCGTGGACGAGAACGGCGCCGAGTGCTACGGCGGACAGGAGGTCGCTCAGCGGCTGACGGTGTCCGGTCTCGTCGACGATCCGCTCGGCACGTATGCGGCGGGCGGCGGCGTCGCCGTCGTCAGCCCGGCGGCGCTGGAGCGGCGGCTCACCGAAGACTCGGGCGGCGCCGAGCCCCCCGGCATGCGGACGCTGGTCGTCGCCCTGGACCGGCCCGGCGACCAGGCCGCCGTCGAAGCGGTCAAGCGCGACCTCGCCGCTGCCGTCCCGTCCGCCACCGGGGTCACCACACCCGAGGAGTACGCGGAGGACGTCGTCGCGTCGATCTCCGACGGCCAGAACATCGTCTACCTCGTGTTCGCCCTGGCGCTCGCAGCGGTCTCCCTGGTGGTCGCGGGACTCGTCATCGCGAACACGCTCCAGGTCCTCGTCGCACAGCGGTCGCACACCCTCGCGCTCCTGCGCTGCGTGGGCGCGAGCACCGGGCAGGTCTACCGCAGCGTCCTGCTCGAGGCGGCGGTCCTCGGCGCGGTCGCGTCGGTGGCGGGCGTCGTCGTCGGATCCCTGTTCGTGCAGGCCGGGCTCCTGGTCGCCCCGAGCTTCGACCTCGGGGTGGCGCTGCCGCGGACGATCACCCCGAGCCCGTCCGCACTCCTCGTGCCGCTCGCGGTCGGCCTCCTGGTGACCCTCGTCGCCGCGCTCGCTCCGGCGCGGGCCGCCTCACGCGTCGCTCCGCTCGCCGCCCTGCGGCCCGCCCAGGCGCCCGGCCGGTGCGGGACCAACCGTGCCCGGGCCGTGCTCGCCGGGGTCGCCACCGTCGGCGGGTTCGTGGTCATGGCAGGAGGCGTGGCCCTCGGAAGGTCCGGCAGCATCGACGTCGGGCTGTTCGCCGCGGTCCTCGGCGGCTCCGTGTCGTTGGTCGGTGTGATCGCAGGGTCCGTCTTCTGGCTGCCGCGCGTCGCCGCGGCCTTCGGCCGGTTCGCGGGTGCCGGTGGACCCGCGGCACGCCTGGCATCGGCCAACACGCTGCGCAACCCCCGCCGCACGGCGGCGACGTCCACCGCGCTGCTCATCGGCGTCACCCTGGTCTCCATGATGACGACGGGCGCCGCCAGCGCGCGCGTCGCCATGGACGACCAGCTGGACGCGCGCTTCCCTGTCGACCTCCAGGTCACCAGCACGACGTACGACGAGAACGGCCCGGCCGCAGTCCCCGCCACCGTGGTGGCTGCCCTCGACGGCGTCGAAGGGCTGGGAGCCGTGACCGAGGTGACGAACGTGTCCGCCGAGCGGGCGGACGAGGGAAAGGCCGTGCAGGTCGCCGTCGTCGAGCCGGAGGCGCTGCGTGCCGTCGCGAACACGCCCGCCGACGCCGAGCTGCTGCGGCCCGGCACCATCGTGGTGCCGGAGCGGGCGGCCGCGCTCTACGGCCTGGAGGGTCTCGAGACCCTAGAGCTCACCGGACCGGCCGGCGAGGTCACGCTCGACGTCGCGCACAGCGACTCCCAGGCCGACCGGGCCTACCTGACGCCGCAGGACCTCACGGCCTTCGCCCCGAGCACGGCCGCCGGCGAGGTGTGGGCGGAGGTCGACGACGGCCGGGACGCCGCGGAGGTCGTCTCCGCCGTCCAGGAGGCGGTCTCCACCACCGGCGAGACCGTCGGCGTCGCGGGCATCGTCGTCGAGCGGTCCGCCTACCAGCAGATCGTCGACGCGATCCTCGCGATCGTCGTCGGGCTGCTCGCCGTGGCAGTGGTGATCGCGCTGATCGGCGTGGCCAACACCCTGTCGCTGTCCGTCATGGACCGCACCAAGGAGAACGCCGTGCTGCGGGCCATCGGGCTCTCGAAGCGCCAGCTGCGGGCGACGCTCGCCGTCGAGGGCATCGTCATCGCGGCGGTCGGTGCGGTGCTCGGAGTCGTGCTCGGCCTCCTGTACGGCTGGGCGGGCGCCGCTACGGCACTGTCCGCGCTCGGCAGGGTGCCGTTCGTGGTGCCCTGGACCGAGACCGCGGTGGTCCTCGGAGTCGCCCTCCTCGCGGGGCTGATCGCCTCGGTGGTGCCGGCGCACGCGGCCGCCCGCACACGCCCGGTGGCGGCGCTCGCCGCCGACTAGCGACGAGGACGGATCAGGAGTTCGGGCGGACCAGGCCCGTCTCGTAGGCCGTCACCACCGCCTGCACGCGGTCGCGGGCGTTCAGCTTCGACAGGATGCGCCCCACGTGCGTCTTGACCGTCGCCTCGGCGACGAACAGGTCGGACGCGATCTCGGTGTTGGACCGCCCGCGGGCCATGAGCACGAGCACCTCGCGCTCGCGGCTCGTCAGGGCGGCGAGCGCCTCCTGGGGGCCTGCCGCCTCCTCGGGCGGCAGCGTGGTGACCAGGCGCTCCATGAGCCGCCGCGTGGACGACGGCGCGATCACCGCGTCCCCCTGATGCACCGTGCGGATGGCCGTGAGCAGCTCCTCCGGCTGGGCGTCCTTGAGCAGGAAGCCGCTGGCCCCGGCCCGGATGGCGTCGAGCACGTACTCGTCCAGGTCGAACGTGGTGAGCACGACGACGCGGGGGTCGCCCGCCGCGGCGGCGGCGCCGTCGGCCAGGAGCGCGCGGGTGGCGGTCAGGCCGTCCATCGCGGGCATGCGCACGTCCATGAGCACGACGTCGGACACCGTGGTGGCCAGCCGGCGCAGCGCGTCGCGACCGTCGTCCGCCTCGACGACCACGCGCAGGTCGGGCTGGGAGTTGATCACCATGCGCAGGCCCGCCCGGACCAGGGGCTGGTCGTCGACGAGCGCGACGCGCACCGGTCCGTCGGGTGCGTCCGGGCTGTAGGTCATCGTGCTCCCTGTTCGTTGTCCTGCTGTTCGTCGTCCTGGTCGGGTGTGTCGTCCGTCGCGTGGTCGGCGGGGCGCGCGCGGCCGGCGTCGGGCTCGTCCTCGGCGGGGTCCTCGAGCGCCCGGGGGATCGGCACCACGAACCGCACCGAGAACCCGCCGCCCCGGCGGGGGCCGGCCACGAGCTTCCCGCCGAACATCTCGGCGCGCTCGCGCATCCCCAGCAGACCGTAGCCGGGAGTCGGCAGCGGTACGTCGGGGGCGGAGGACTCGTCGGCGGCCAGGCCGCGGCCGTCGTCCTCGACGCGCAGCTCGACCTCGTCGTCGCCCCAGCGCACCAGGACGGTGACCTTGGGCCGGGGGCCGGCGTGCTTGCGCACGTTGGTGAGGGACTCCTGGCAGACCCGGAACAGGGTGAGCCCGACCCCGGGCGGCAGACGGCGCTCGATGCCCACCCGGGCGAAGGAGACCCTGAGGCCGTCGTCGCGGGCCTGATCGACCAGCCCGCCGATGTCGGCGGCGTCGGGCTGGGGCTGGAGAGGCGCCGTGCTGCCCGCTGACGGCGCTGTCGCCGGCCCGAGGCCGCCCGGCCCGCCGGAGGCGGGGACGGCGCCCCCCTGGCCCGCCGCGCGCCTCGCGGGCCCGGAGCCTGCGGCGGACGCCGGCAGCTCGAGCCGGGACGGGTCGATGTCGGGCGCGACCAGGCCGAGGGGAGTGGGGGTGCTGGGCTGATCCTCCCGCAGCACCCCGAGCAGGCGGCGCATGTCGGCCAGTGCCGCACGGCCGGTCTCGGCGATCGTGCCGAGCGACCGTGCGGCGGCCGCTGGGTCGGCGGCAGCGGCGTACCGGCCGCCGTCGGCCTGGGCGATGACCACCGACAGGGAGTGGGCGACGATGTCGTGCATCTCGCGGGCGATGCGGGACCGTTCGGCGGCGGTGGCGATCTGGGCCTGCTGGTCGCGCTCGATCTCGAGGCGTTCCGCGCGGTCGCGCATGGCCGCGAGCATGGACCGCCGCGAACGCCGCACCAGACCGAAGGCGAACGCACAGGCGAGGAGGGTGACGATCAGGACGACGGCGGGCACGGTGTCCGCCCACGTGGCCCTGGAGAAGTGGATCAGCATCGAGACGCCGACGGCGGCGGGACCGACCACGGCCATCCCGCAAGCCATCAGGTACGCCCACCGCGGGCCGTAGACCGTGACGCAGTACATCGACACCAGGACGGCGAAGTTGGTCGGTAGGAACAGCGGCAGGCCGAGTGCCGTGACCTGCAGGACGCACAGGACGAAGACGGCGATGCACGAGGCGACGGGGCGGGTCCGGGCCCAGGGGAGCGGCACGAGCAGCACGACCGCCAGGAGCGCGCTCTGCGGGCCCGAGAGCTCGTAGGAACCGGCCGTGGACAGGATGGCGACGAACAGGGCCACCGCGGCCGTCGTGGTGAGATCCACCAGGAACCGATACCGCTCCGACCAACCTGCCCACCGCTCGTACCAACCCATGCAGGTCAGAGTAGGTGGAACCGTTGTGCGAGCGCGTCATCCCGTGGTACGACTTGCGCCATGACCGCCTCTACCGAAAGATTCGGTGAGGTGGTCGTCCCATGGGTGCCCGGGTAGCGCCAGAGCGTCGGTTATGCCCTACGATGGCGAAATGACTCACGTACTCCTAGCCGAGGACGACCCGGCCATTGCCGAGCCGTTGGCACGAGCGCTCTCCCGTGAGGGATACGACGTCGTCGTGCAAGGAACCGGCAAAGGTGCGATCGAGAGCTCGACCGGTGCGGACATCGTAGTTCTGGACCTGGGCCTTCCCGACATGGACGGGCTCGATGTCGCGCGCGAGATCAGGGCCAATGGCCTCACCGTGCCAGTGCTCGTGCTGACCGCCCGTGCCGACGAGGTAGACCTCGTCGTGGGGCTCGACGCCGGCGCCGACGACTACGTCACCAAGCCCTTCCGCCTGGCCGAGCTGCTCGCGCGGGTGCGGGCGCTCCTGCGCCGCTCGCACGGCGAGACCGGCGAGGAGGAGGAGCTGCACGCACAGGACGTCCGCGTCGACGTCTCCGCGCACCGCGCCTTCCAGGGTGACCGCGAGCTGCACCTGACCACCAAGGAGTTCGACCTCCTGCGCGTCCTCGTGCAGAACGCCGGCTCCGTGGTCGTCCGGGACACGCTGATGCGCGACGTATGGGGCTCGGACCCGGTCGGCTCCACCAAGACGCTGGACATGCACGTGTCCTGGCTGCGCCGCAAGCTCGGCGACGACGCCAACGCACCGCGCTACGTCTCGACCGTGCGCGGTCTCGGTTTCCGCTTCGAGATCGGGGCGAGCTAGCCAGATGCGCGCCCGCGTGCTGCAGGCGACGATCGCCGCGGTTGCGGTCGCCGTCCTGCTCCTGGGCATCCCGCTCGCCATCTTCGGTGCCCGGTACATCTACGGGCAGGAAGTCCAGCGAGTCGAGACCCGGGCGCAGGACCTCCTGGCTTCTTCCGTCAACTCCTACGAGCGCAACCGGTCCGCTGCCGAGGCCGGTTTCGTCGACCAGTCGGTACTGGACCGGGCCGTACAGCCGCAGGACACTGACATCGTCGCCTACGTGACGGTGAACCAGCCCAACGGCGAGCAGCTGGTCTCGGGCGAACCGGTCACCGGTGCCACGATCGAGCGCGGCCTCATCTCCGAGGGGCAGCCCGTCATGGGCGTGCTGGTCTCCGTCTCCGCCTGGCCGGCGTACATCAAGGCGATCAACGTCGTGGTGCTCGTCGTGTTCGGCAGCGTGGGCGCGTTCGCCGCGGGCGCCGTCACGGCCGCCTGGCAGGCGAACCGGCTGGCGCAACCCTTCGTGTACCTCGCGGCGTCGGCCGAACAACTCGGCGCGGGACAGGTCCGTCCACGGCTGGACCCGTCCGGTGTAGAGGAGATCGACCTCGTCGCGGCCGAGCTGGCGCGAAGTTCCGACCGGCTCGCGGCACGGCTCGCCGTGGAGAGACAGTTCACGTCGGACGCCTCGCACCAGCTCCGCACCCCTCTCACGGCGCTGACGATGCGCCTGGAGGAGATCACGCTCACCTCCAGCGAGCCGGACGTGCAGGAGGAGGCCCGGATCTCGCTCGAGCAGGTGGAGCGGCTGGTCGGCGTGGTCGACGACCTGCTCTCGCGCTCGCGGCGCGCCCAGGGCGGCACCACGGAGTCCGTCGACGTCGCCGTCGTCTTCATCCAGCAGGAGGAGGAGTGGCGGGAGTCCTTCGAGCGGGTGGACCGCCACCTGAACGTCGAGGACTCGGGCGGCGCCCGGGTCCTGGCGACGCCGGGTGGGCTCGCCCAGGTGCTCTCGACGCTGCTGGAGAACTCGCTCAAGCACGGCGCCGGGACCACCACCCTGCGGATCCGTGAGGGGCAGCGGGGCGCCATGGCCATCGAGGTCATGGACGAGGGAGCCGGCGTGCCCGAGGACATGCAGGGCAAGATCTTCGAGCGCGGTGTCACGTCGGGCGCGGGGACGGGCCTCGGGCTCGCCCTGGCCAAGGACCTCGTGGCCGCCGACGGCGGCAACCTCCAGCTCACGCAGCGCACGCCGCCGGTGTTCTCCGTGTTCCTCTCGGGGGTGCCCAAGACGCTCGACCCGCACCAGGTGCTGCCCGTGGGGTCGAAGATCTCCAGCTTCGGCCAGAAGAAGGGCCGCGGCCGCCGGTAGGCTTGACCCACGTGAGCGCAACACTCGATCCCGTCCCGGCCGAACGGCCATCTTCCGCTGCGGAGCCCTCCGGTGAGCCGTCCGGCGCCGCCCCGTCCCTGGCGGGTCCGCCCGTCGTCGCGGTGGTCGGTGGCGGGCAGCTGGCCCGCATGATGGCGCCGGCCGCCGGCGAGTTGGGCATCCGCCTGCGCGTCCTGGTGGAGGACTCGGCGTCGTCGGCCGCCCAGGTCGTGACGGACACCCCGGTCGGCGAGGCCGGGGACGAGGCGGCGATCCGTTCGCTCATCGCGCCCGACGGCGGCCGGCCGGCCGCCGTGCTGACGTTCGAGCACGAGCACGTGCCGAACGCCCTGCTCACCGACCTCATCGAGCACGGGACGCCCGTGCGCCCCGGACCGCACGCGCTGGTGCAGGCACAGGACAAGATCGTGATGCGGCACCGGCTCACCGAGCTGGGGGTGCCGTGCCCGCGGTGGGCGCTCCTGCCCGCGTCGTCGCCGGACGAGGGGCGGGCCGCGCTGGCGAGCTTCCTGCGCCAGGTGGGCGGCTCCGCCGTCGTCAAGACGTCCCGGGGCGGGTACGACGGCAAGGGCGTCCGCGTGGTCTCGTCCGCGGACGACGTCGACGACTGGTTCGCCGGGGTGGCGGACGGCGGACCGCAGCTGCTCGTCGAGGAGAAGGTGCCGTTCGTGCGCGAGCTGGCCGCGCTGGTGGCCCGGCGTCCGTCGGGCGAGGTGCGGGCGTGGCCCGTCGTCGAGTCGGTCCAGCGGGACGGCGTCTGCGCCGAGGTGATCGCCCCGGCACCCGGCCTGTCCGCGGAGCTCGACGCCCGAGCGCGGGAGATCGCGACGACCGTGGCCGAGGGGCTCGACGTCACCGGCGTCCTGGCCGTCGAGATGTTCGAGGTCACCGGGCCGGACGGCGTGCCGACGGTCCTGGTGAACGAGCTCGCCATGCGCCCGCACAACAGCGGGCACTGGACCATCGACGGCTCCGTGACGAGCCAGTTCGAGCAGCACCTGCGTGCGGTCCTCGACCTGCCGCTCGGTGCCACCGAGCCGACGGCGGCCTGGACCGTCATGGCGAACGTGCTGGGTTCCAGGCTGACGGAGCTCACCGACGCACTGCCGGACGTGCTCGGCGCGTTCCCCGACGCGCGCGTCAACCTGTACGGCAAGGACGTCCGGCCGGGGCGCAAGCTGGGCCACGTGAACGTGAGCGGCGACGACCTGGACGAGGTGCGGCGTCGGGCGATCGCTGCCGCGGCCATGCTGCGGGGCGAGCCCACGTCGCGGGTCGAGCCTGTCGAGACCACAGAGGAAGAGGCGAACGCATGAGCAGCAACCCGCAGGTCGGCATCGTGATGGGTTCGGACTCCGACTGGCCCGTCATGCGGGCAGCAGCCGAGGCGCTGGGCGAGTTCGACATCCCCGTCGAGGTCGACGTCGTCTCGGCGCACCGCATGCCCACCGAGATGATCGACTACGGGCGGCAGGCCGCCGGCCGCGGGCTGCGCGTGATCATCGCGGGCGCGGGGGGCGCCGCCCACCTGCCGGGGATGCTTGCGTCGGTGACGCCGCTGCCCGTGATCGGGGTGCCGGTGCCGCTGAAGTACCTGGACGGCATGGACTCGCTGCTGTCGATCGTGCAGATGCCGGCCGGCGTGCCCGTCGCGACCGTGTCGATCGGCGGGGCTCGGAACGCGGGCCTCCTTGCGGCCCGGATCCTCGCCTCGGGGGCAGGCGACGAGGCGGCGGCCCTGCGGGAGCGCATGGAGGCGTTCCAGGCGGAGCTGAGCAAGGCGGCACACGCCAAGGGCGCCAACCTCCGCGCCCAGCTCTGAAGGCGGCCGGACCTAGCTGAGGCCCCTTCCCCAGGCGGGTCGATGAGATCGGTCCGATGGGATGAGCTCGGTCGGTTGATTGACCGATCTCATAGCAAGGGACCGAACTCATCGAGTTCGGTCCCTTGCTATCGCTGGCGGCCGGGTCAGCCCGGCATTCCGCCGACCTTCTGGCCCGCCTCGTACTCGCCGTCCCGGATCTTCGCCCAGAACTCGCCGACCTGGTTCTCGTCGAGGAGGACCGCCGACGCCCCCGACGGCGTGCGGTAGCCGATGGTGGCGATCGGCGGGGTGCCGGTCACGCCGTCGTCGCCGTTCGCGGACCGGAACGCCAGCCCCAGCATGGCGATGTCGATGATGCCCGAGTCGGTGTCGGTCACGACGGTCGCCAGGCCGGCGTCGGCCAGGCTCACCTGGGTGGCCGGGTTGAGCAGCACGCTCGGGTCCGCGACCTTCTTGCCGACGGCGGCGATGAGCTGCTGCTGGCGCTCGGTGCGGCCGATGTCGCCCTTCGGGTCCGCGTAGCGCATGCGGGAGAACGCGATGGCCGTCTTGCCGTCCGCCACGTGGCAGCCGGCCTTCCAGTCGAGCTTGGACTTCACGTCGTGCACGTCCTTGGGATAGCACAGCCGCACGCCCCCGACGGCGTCGACGACGCCCTCGATGCCGCCGAACCCGACCTCCGCGTAGTGGTCGACGGTCAGGCCGCTGAGCTGCTCCACCGTCTGCACCAGCAGCGGCGCACCGCCGTAGGAGTACGCGGCATTGATCTTGTCGCCACCCACCCCGGGGATCTCCGCGTAGGTGTCACGCGGGATCGAGATGAGAGCCACCGGGCCCGACGACGGCTTGTGCAGCAGCATGATCGTGTCGGTGCGGGCGCCGCTGGTGGAGTCGTCGATGCCGCCGCTGCCCCGGGCGTCCGAGCCCGCGAGCAGGTAGGTCGTGCCCGGAGTGCCGGAAGCGTCGGACAGCGCCTCGACGTGCTGGATCTTGCCGTTGGCCCAGATCAGGAGCCCGATCGGCCAGGCGAGGACGGCGAGCACCACCAGCACCGTGACCACGCCGAAGACGCGACCCTTGCGGATACGGATGTTGCCGCCGCCGCCCCGTCCGCCGGAGGCGAGGGTCCGCGGCGGGTTGCCGCCGCCCCGTCCTCCACCGGCAGGGGGGCGCGGTGCGGTGCGCACCGGCGTCGGGCGCACGGGGCCCGCACTCGCCCGGACCGGGCGGCCCGGGGGGATGGCCTGCGGTTGCTGGCCGCCGGCCGGTGGCATCGAGCGCGGCGGGATCGACCGCGGTGCCTGCCCACCGGAATCCCCCCGTCCGGGCAGTCCCGACCTACGTGGTGGGACGGGCGGGGGATTGTTGCGTGGGCCGGACACCGGTACCTCCCGAGAAGACTGTCTACGGATGCGTGGTTCGCTGCGGGCCCCGTCGGAGCCTTCCGGCCGTCCGATGCGATGAGCGCCGGCGACGCCGGGAACCCCGACGCCGGGCGTCTCCGCGTTGGCGAGCCCGCCCTGCTCATTGCCCGCGCCGGGCACGATGCGCGGGCGCTCGCCCGTGTCACCCACCGGGATCGCGTCGTCGGCCCCCGGACGCCCGCTCACGCCCTGTGGCGTGAAGCTCGGCGGTATCCGGACGCGCGTCACGTCGTCGTCGGCCCCTTGGGCCGGACGGTTCGACGTTCTGGGATCTGACATGGCTAGCCGCAGACCTTGGTGGTGTCGGCGCCGGTGAAGGCTTCTTCACCGGCCTGCTTGATCTCGGTCGACTCCGACGTGGGCTCGGTGGTGCCACCCGTGTCGCTGTCGGTACCGGTCTCGGAGCCAGTCTCCGTCCCGCCGTCGGTCCCGGCATCCGCACCGGGCTCCGTGCGCGCCTCGTCCGCCGGAGCGGAGGCGTCGGACGACGGAGCGTCGGGGTCGGAGCCGGCCGGCCGGTCGTGCTTGATGTTGTCCCACAGCTGCACGGCCTCGTCGGTCCAGATGACGTTGGCCGTCCTGACCGGGTCGTACTCGTTGGGGACAGTCATGAAGGTGATCGTGTCAGGCCGTACGCCGCGCAGGGAGTAAGCCAACCCGGCGAGTCCATCGATGCTGGTGAGCTCCTTGTTCATGGTGAGCGAGTCGGTCACCGCGTCGAGGAACTTGAGTGTCTTGGCGGGGTTGGCCAGGACCTCCTGGCTCAGCACCTTGCGGGCGAGCGAGGCCATGACCTCCTGCTGCCTGCCGATGCGCCCGAGGTCGGAGCCGTCGCCGAGCCCCGCGCCGGTGCGGGCCCGGGCGTAGTCCAGCGCCTTGACGCCCCGGAGGGTGTGCGTACCGGCCTCGAGCTCCAGGTGGTTCGCCTTCTCGGAGTAGATCGGCTCCTCGACGCAGACCTCGATGCCACCCACGGCGTCGATCATCGAGGAGAACCCCGCGAAGTCGACGACCACGAAGCCGTCCATGAAGACGCCGGTCAGCTTCTCGACGGCCTTCACCGTGCACAGCGCACCCGACGCGACGTCGCCGCCGTACTGCACCCCGAGGGAGAACGCGGCGTTGAACTTGGTGTCGTACAGCTCCGGAGTGGTGGTGCCGTCCGTCGTCGTGCAGCTCGGGACGTCCACCGTGGAGTCCCGGGGGATGGAGATCATCTCGAGCCGGGACCGGTCACCCGAGATGTGCATGACGACGGTGGTGTCGGAACGTGCTCCCATCTCGCCACCTCCCGCCAGGTCCCCGTTGTCGCCGCCGCGCGAGTCGCTGCCCATGATCACGATGTTCAGCGGGGCGCCGGCGTTCGGGTCCTCCGGTAGCACCACCTTCGGGCGGTCCGGCCCGAGGACGGTCATCTCAGCGGTCTCGATGTTCCCGGTCAGCTGCGTCATCGCCGTCGCACCGCCCGTGATCCCGAGCGAGAGCACCGCGACGAGCGCCATCCCTACCGTCCGGGCAGCGCCGCTGCCCAGTCCCTTCAGCGTCCGGGCATGGGACGGCCCCTTGGTGGAGGTCGTCGCACCTGGGGCGCTGAAGTCAGGGAACGTCACGGCCACCGATCCTAGAGGCTGGGTGTCGCACGGCGGCGCACCCCCCGAGGTCGGACCGTAGAGGGTTCGTGGAGAAGCCCGAAGACCGGGTCCTGGCACGTGCGAAACGGCGTGCGACCGGGCATTTCGGCGCGTCAATACCGGCTTCCTCGGGAATCTCGCCGCGCTTTCCGGGCGGCGGACCTACCCCGCGCACAGCTGTTGGTGAACAGCCGCGCACGTCCGCTTCACCGCTGAGCCTGCTCGGTGCTCAGCAGCCGGGTCAGGCGTGCGTCGTCGAGCTCCAGCTCGGCGGCGGTCGCCCCCGACGTGAGGACGACGGAGCCGCCACCGGCCCAGACGCCGAGCAGGTGTCGCAGCACGTCCGCGACCGCGCCGCGCCCGTCCACCAGCACCCGGGCACCTGCTCCGGGCTCCGGAACCAGGTCCTTGTGTCCGACGGCGCCCGCAGCGGTCACCAGGGCGTCCTGCTCGGGCTCGACCTCGGGCACCCAGCCGATGGCGTCGCCGTAGGTCATCACCGCTGAGGCCGCGTCGATGGCGCCGGCCGGCAGGTCGCCGTCGTACCGGCGGGCGAGCGCGGGCAGGGAGACGACGACGAGGTCGGCCCCGCCGTCGGCCCAGCGCTCCGGGCTGTCGCTGACGACGACGTCCGGCTGTGCGACGGAGGCGTCGGGCACGGCGACCGTCGCGCCGGCGCGCCAGGCGGCGAGCGCCCACACCACGGTGCGCCAGTGCACCGGCAGGTCGACGACGACGCGGGAGCCAGGCCCGGCGTCGAACTCCTCGACGAGGAGGTTGACGGTCTTGCTCGCCCAGTTGGCGAGGACGGCGCCGGAGAGCTCGACACGTTCGCCGTCGTCGCCGTACCAGGTGAGACGGGGTCGACCGCCGTCGGCGGCGAGGCGGGCGAGGAGGGAGGCGACGTCGGGCACGGGGCCGCCGCTACGGGGCGCGATCTGCATGTCGCCAGCCTAGGAGTTCGGATGCTCGCCCGCGGACCGATGACTCCGGCGGCGGCCGAACCGCAGGTTGTTCCTGCTGGAACGGTGTGGCGGGTGCCGAGCCGCAACCTGTTCGTCTGTGCCCTCGCCGAACCGCAGTCCAGGCGGGTTTGAGCTTTCGAGTCGCAAGTTGGTGGTCCTCCGGCGGCTCGACGGTCGCCGAACCGCAACTTGTGCATCCCCGTCGTCGGCGAACCGCAATCTACGTGTCAATCACGGCCCCGACCGACCATGGTCGTTCGGTTCGGCGTCGAGGACGACGCTGAGCTTGCGGCTCGACGTCCGTCGGACCGCAGGAAGACCGCCAGCTTGCGGGTCGGCGAGGCCCGTCCACATCAAACTTGCGGTTCGGCGACCAGACACGCCCAACGTGCGGCTCGCCATCTGGCGACCGATCCGGCTGGCTCACCTGGCCCACCCCCCGACTGCGGACCCCGGTGCGAACCTGACTGGCAGCCTGACTGGCAGCCCGACTGGCAGCCCGACTGGCAGCCCGACTCGCGATCCCGACTGGTCCACCCCGGCTGGCCCACCAGGCTCCGCCGCGCGACTCGCCGGTTGCCCCGGGCATATGAAAAGTACGGGTCTTGAGTGAGACGTGCGCCACGACCTGCGGAAGGACTCGTGAATTACCCGTGGAATCCGTGGGCGATAGCACATTTCCGCTTGACGACTCCAGGCGACACGCGTGTAATTCCATGTATGCAGTTTTCGTAGCGCATACGCAACGGGGCCTGGAGACTGCAGGTCTGGCCAGCCACGATTGACTCGGCATGGGTCGGCCGGCAAGGCCCCGGAGCACGGACACGGCATGGAGGGGCACGTCATGTGGAACATTCTGGAATCGGACGTGAAGTTCCCGACTGACGCGGAAATCGCGGCGGTGCCGGTGGCACCGGTCCTGCCGCTTTTCGGCGAGCTGTACGAGCTGACGGAGCCAGACGAGTCGCTGCTCGGCTGGCAGGAGCGCGCCCTGTGCGCGCAGACCGACCCGGAGGCCTTCTTCCCGGAGAAGGGCGGGTCCACACGCGAGGCCAAGAAGGTCTGTTCCGGCTGTGAGGTCAGGGCGGAGTGCCTGGACTACGCGCTGGAGAACGACGAGCGGTTCGGTATCTGGGGCGGTCTCTCGGAGCGTGAGCGCCGCAAGCTCAAGCGCCGCGCGGTCTGAGCCGAAGGCGAAGCGCAGGGTGGGGGCCGAGGTACGAGGCACCCGCCCGAAGAAGAACCGTAGGCTCAGACCGTACGGAAGAGTCTGAGCCCGCGCAGAGGTGGGTCGCCCCCGGCGCGTCTGCGGCGTGTCGACGCAGACGCGCCGCATGATGTGAAGCGAGATGAGCGCTCCACGTACCGACAGCCTGTCGGCTCCCAGCCCGGACCGGGGTCCCCACGACACCACGGTTGGACCGGTTTGGGCCAAGGTCCCGGCCCAGCCCTCCGCCCCCGCGCCGGTCGCCGTCACGGTGACCGCCGTCGTCGTGACGCGCGGCAGCAGTCCCTACCTCGCCGCGACGCTCGCGGCGCTGCGGACCCAGTCCCGCACCCCGGACGACGTGGTGGTCGTCGACGTCGACACGGCCCCGGCGACGTCGGGCCACCAGGACCTGCAGCTCGGTGGCGCGCGCTACGTGGCCGGTGCGGGTGCCCGCACCTTCGGTGACGCGATCACCGTGGCCCTCGCCGCGACCGGCACCCCAGAGCACGGCTGGCTCTGGTTCCTGCACGACGACGCCGCCCCCGCACCAGGAGCCCTCGCCGCGCTGACCCGCGCTGTGGAGCACTCGAACGCCGTCGCCGTAGCGGGCTGCAAGCAGCGGCGCTGGGAGACCGGCCCGGACGGCGAGCCGCTCGACCCAGAGCTCTCGGACCGGGGCGTGCTCCTCGAGGTGGGCCACACGGTGTCGCCGCTCGGCCGGCGCATGACCGGCATCGACGACACGGAGATCGACCAGGGCCAGCACGACTCGCGCGAGGACGTCCTCGCCGTCGGTCTCGCCGGGGCGCTCGTGCGGGCATCGGTCTGGCGCGAGGTCGGCGGCACCGACCCGGCCTACGGCCAGCTCGGCGACTCGACCGACTTCTGCTTGCGTGTGCGCCTCGCCGGCCACCGAGTGGTCGTCGTGCCCGACGCCGTGGTGCGGCACGCACAGGTCGCCCTGCACGCCCCTGGCTCCTCCGGCGCACGGCGCCGCAGCCAGCTCTACCTGCGGCTGACCTCGGTCGCGCCCTGGATGCTGCCGCTCGCGATGCTCGCGATGCTGGTGTGGGCGCCGTTCGCCGCGAGCTACCGGCTCGCCATGAAGCAGCCCGAGCAGGCCCGCGACGAGCTCCTCGCGCCGCTGTGGGCGGTGTTCCGCCTGGGGCCGCTGCTGCGCGCCCGGCGCCGGATCACGCGCACGTCGACGGTGCCCCGCAGCGTGCTGCGGCCGCTGCTCGGGACCTGGCGCGAGGTCGCCACCGAGCGGCGCGACAAGCGGCTCGCCCGCGGCGAGGCCCACCGGGTCGACGCCGCGCCGTCCGAGCTGGAGCAGGCCGAGCTGCAGGCCCTCGCCGCCCGGCGCCGGACCGCACTGAGCGTGGTCGTGCTCGCCGCCGTGGGGCTCGCGGCAGCACTGTTCGGGCCTGCGCTGGGCGCCCTCGCGGCGGGTGGCCGGCTCGTCGGCGGGGCGCTGCTCCCGGCCGGCGGCACGACGGCGACCGCGTGGTCGGCGGCGACGTCCGGCTGGGTGCGGGACGGGCTCGGCACCGCCGCGCCGGCCGACCCCTTGCTGTTCGTCCTCACCGGCCTGTCGGCCCTGGTGGGCGGCTCTCTGCAGCACGCGGTGGACGCGGTGCTCCTGCTGGCGCTGCCGGTCGCCGCCGTCGGCGCGTGGGCAGCGGCGGGCACGGTGACGCGTTCCGTGTGGCTGCGCGTGCTCGCGGCGCTCGCGTGGACCGTCACGCCGGCGTTCCTCGGGGCGCTGGACGGCGGGCTGCTCGGTGGCGTGCTGGCACACGCGCTGCTGCCCTGGACCGCTGTCGCGCTCGTCCGTGCGGTGGGCGCTCAAGCGGTCGACCGGCTCGGGCCGCCCGACGGCGCTGCCGAGGAGCCGGCCGGTGCTTCCGCACGCGCGTCCCGGACGAGTGCCGTGTCGCTGGGCGCGGCGGGTGCGGGCGGCCTGCTGCTCGCCTGCGTCGTGGCCGGAGCGCCCGCACTGCTGCCGGCCGCCGTCCTGGTGCTGATCGGTGCCGTGCTCGTGGCGCCGCGCCGACGCGGCTACCTGGCCCTCGCGCTCGGGCCCGCCCTCGTGGTCGGCGCCCCCCTGTGGTGGACGGCGGTGCGGGACGGCGACCGCGGTCTCCTCACGGCCGAGCCGCTGGCCGGGTCGGGGGTCCCCGCGCCGGGTACGGCGTCGGGCCTGGAGCTGCTGCTCGGCCTGCCCTCGGCCCCCGCCCCCTGGTTCGACGTGCCCGACGGCGGCCCAGCGCTGCTCGTCGTCCACGCGATCGTGACGGCCGGCCCGTGGGCTCTCGGGGTGCTGGTGCTCGCCCTGGCGCTGGTCGGCCTCGGCGCCGCACTGCTGGGCATCGGCCGCGAGCGGGTCGCGGACCCCGGGCACCACGTCGCCGCGCCGTCACTGCTGGGCTGGCTGGTCGCTGCAGCGGGCCTCGGCGTCGCGGTGCTCGCCCAGGACGACGGCCGGTGGTCGGGACCCGGCCTGTCGCTGCTGCTCCTCGGTCTCGGCACCGCCGCTCTCGCGGGAGGCCGCGCGCTCTCGGGCCGGGGCGCGGCGCTCCGCGGCTTCCTCGGTGGGTCCCGCCGGGTCGCCGTCGTCGGGCTGGTCGTGCTGGCCCTCCTGCTTCCCGCCGCGCAGGCTGCCGCGTGGCTGACCGGCTCCGGCAGCGTCGCGGACGCCGGTCGGGCCGGGATGCTGCACGTGACGACCGAGCCGGTGGTGCCCGCCGTCGGGCAGCAGATGCAGGCGCCGCCGCGGCAGGCCCGCGTGCTGGAGGTCGGGCTCGCCACGGACACCGATGGCACCGTCGAGTACGCGCTCCTGCGGGCCGACGGCTCCCAGCTCGCCGACGTCTCGGTGGCGGCCAGGGCGGCGTCGGGCGACCGCCTCGCCGAGGACGACGGACCGGAGAGCACGCTGGACGCCGCGGTCGCGGCCCTGGTCTCCGGCACCACCGAGGGGGTGCCGGAGCAGCTGGCGGGCCTGGGTATCGGTGCGGTACAGGTCCGGTCGGCGGCCGTGGACGCCGGGTCGGGGGCGACACGCGCCGTCGGCGACCTCGAGGCGACGCTCGACATGGTGCCGGGCATGAGCCGGGTCACCGAGGGGCAGGAGGTCTCGGTATGGCGGGTCGCGCCCGCCGACCAGCCCGCGCCCGGCTGGGCCCGCATCGAGGAGGCCGGCACCACGCGCGAGGCCCTGCCGTCCGCAGGCACGACCGTCCGCGCCGACGTCGCGGCGGGCGACGCGGACCGGGCCGTCGTGCTGGCGGAGACCGCGGGCTCGGGCTGGCACGCGACCCTGGACGGACGCCGGCTGGAACCGGTGGCCGAGGAGGCCGGGCTGCAGGCCTTCGCGCTCGGGCCCGACGCCGGGCAGCTCGTGGTGCGCTACGAGGCGCCCCACCGCACGGCATGGCTGGTGCTCACGACGTTCACGCTGGTGGTCTTCGCCCTGCTGGCCCTGCCAGTGGGACGCAGGAGGGTTCGATGAAGCGCAAGAAGCTCACGGTGCCGGCGGTTGCCCGCCGGACGGCCGCGGCGGTGGGCGGCCTGCTGTGCGCGATGGCGGTCGCCGCGCTCGCCGTCACGCACGACGCGGGGCAGGTCGCGGCCCCGCCGGCGGACGGCGTGCGCGCCGTGCCCGTGGCCGCCGCCGAGACCGGGCTGGTCTGCCCGGCGCCCGCGGAGCTGCAGCAGCCGGACGTCGGCGACGACGAGTTCAGCGCAGCTCCCGTCGAGACCACGACGGAGCTGGCCACGGCCGTCCTGGACGCGGCCGACGACGCCGAGCCTTCGGTCACCACCCTCGACGGGGACCGGTCGGCGGGCCTCACCGGCCAGCTCGAGGCCGGTGACCTCGCCCAGGTGCGCGCGGGCGAGCTCGACGGCGCCCGCATGGTGCGCGTGACACCGAGCGGCGGGACCTACGTCACCGGGACGGTGGCGTCCGTGACCACCGAGGGCGACCTGCGCGGCATGGTCGCCGGCCCGTGCGCGGTGCCGACCGTCGAGCACTGGCTCGTGGGCGGCGGCACCTCGGTGGGTTCGAGCGGCCGCCTCGTGCTCCAGAACCCCGGTCGGACGCCCGCCACCGTCAGGCTGGAGGCCTGGGGTGCCGCCGGTCCGGTCGTCCTGGGGAGCCAGTCGCTCGTCGTGGTGCCGCCGGGTGAGCAGGTGGTGACCATGCTGGAGGCCGTCGCACCCGACCAGAGCCGCCTCGCCCTGCGCGTCACCGCCGAGGGCGGCCGGGTGGGCGCCTACGTCCAGCACCACCGGATCGAGGGCCTGGTGCCGGCCGGCGCCGACCTCGTCGTGGGGGACGGCGCCCCGTCGCGCACGACGGCGGTGTCGGGCGTCGTCAGCACCGGCGAAGCCGTCGACGACCCGCACGCGCCCCGCCTCGACCTCCTGGCACCGGGCGACACCGCGGGGACGGCGCGGCTCTCGGTGCTCGGGCCCGACGGGTCCGTCCGGCTGCGTGGCAGCGAGGAGGTGGCGCTCGAACCGGGCCGGCTCACCACACTGCCCCTGGGCGGGCTTCCCGAGGGTAGCTACACCGTGGTCGTCGACGCCGACGTCCCGGTCGTCGCAGGCGCCGCCGTGGACCGCAAGGGTACGGCCGCGGAGGACGCCGTGATCGACGACGACCCGTACGACCGGGCGTGGCTGGCCGGGCAGGCGGTGCCGACCGAGGGCATCGTGGCCGACGGCGCGGTCGCCGTCCCGGAGCACGCCTCCTACGGGGTGACGCTGAGCGGCGTGCCCGACGAGCGCGACCCGGAGCAGATCGGGGACGTGGAGGGCAGCACCGAGGTGACACTGCGGGGCGTCGGGCCGGACGGCGACGAGGCCTGGACCCGCACGGTCGACGTGCCCACCGGGGGGACCGTCGAGCTGGAGTGGGCGGAGCTGGCAGAGCTCGGCGACGCCGTCGCGGTCGTCGCGGAGCAGCCGGCGGACGAGCCGGGCGTGGTCTGGTCGGTGCGCATCGCGGACACCGACGACTCCCTCTTCTCCGTGCTGGCGCCGACAGCGCCGCTCGCGGCGGGCGGGGACGTGCGCGTGCGCAGGGTCGACGCCGTCGGCTGAGCCGAGGCCCCGTGCGGCGTCCGGCCCGGGTTCAGGACCGGTCGCCGAAGTTCGGGTCGATCTCCTCCGGGGTCCGGGCCAGCATGTGCGCGACCTGCTCCACGACGACGTCGCGCACCAGGTCGGCCAGGTCCTCCCGGTCGAAGGCCCGCACCTCGACGGGCCGCCGGTAGACCACCACGCGGCCGGGCCGGCCGGCCTCGGCGGGGAAGAACCGGCCGAGCAGCACGCCGCCGTCCTCCCACGGCGCGGGGTCCGACGGCGGGACGTCCTCCACCGCGAACTCGGTACCGTGCAGCTGCGTGGCCCAGACCCGGTCGAGGTCCTCGACGACGTCGAGCACGAGGTCGTCGAACCGCTGCGCACGCGTGCGGTGCGCGGGCGTGCCGGGCGGGAACATGGGGCCGCGCAGGCCGCGGCCGCGACGGTCCCTGCGGCGGGGACGGACGGACCCGCCGGAGGCGTCACCCGGCTGCGCAGCGGAGTCACCGGGCCGGATCGCCGCGAGCCGGAGCAGGTCGGCCTGGGAGGCCTTGGGGATACCGGACGAGCTGCCCGGACCGGGGGAGCCGTTGGGTCCGGCGGAGCCGCTGGGGCCGCTGGGGGTTCCGGGGGAGCTGCCGGCCGGGCCAGGACCGCGGTCCGACCGCCGATTCCGGCCACGAGGAGAAAACGGAGGCACCTACCGACGATACGTCCGATCGGGGGTGGGTTCGGGCACCGCCACGGTCGGTCATCCCACGGCCGACCGAGCACCCCTATCCTGTGCGTGTGCGCGACGATCCCGCCGAGGCGGCGTACCGCCGGGCGCTAGCCCTCATCACTGCCCTCGTCACGCTGGTCGGTGTGTGCTGGGCGGTGCTGACCCCGGCGTTCCGGGCCCCTGACGAGCCACAGCACGTCAACAGCGTGCTGCGCCTCGCGTACGGCGGCGGCTGGCCCGCCGCCGGCGAGGCCCTCGTCGGTCCGGCGATGGACGAGGCGCGCGACCAGGCGGCGCTCGCGACCGACGTACCCGGCAGGCACCTCGACCGGGAGGGCATGCCCCCGTTCGTCGCCGTGCCACCCGTCCGTGACGTCGAGCGCGGCACAGTCACCGACGGCAACGCGCTGGCCGACCCCGTCCCGCCCGGTACCGACACCAGCGGGCTCGACCCCGAGGCCGTCGACCAGATGACGCAGCACCCGCCGCTCTACTACGCGGTGGCCGCCGGCGTGCTGCAGCTGACGGGCACGGCCGAGGCGCGCTGGGACGTCCAGCTCCTGGTGCTGCGGCTGTTCGACGTCGCACTCCTGCTGCCCGTGCCGCTGCTGACCGCCGCGGCCGTACGGCGCCTGACCGGGTCGCGCGCGGCGGCGCTGGTGGCGGCGTCGTTCACGCTGTTCGTGCCACAGGTGGGCCACATCCTGGGCAGCGTCACCAATGACGCGCTGGTCACGCTCAGCGGGGCGATGATCACCTACCTGAGCGCCCGGGTGGCCACGGGCGACCTGCGGCCGCGCACGGCGGCCCTGCTCGGCGCGGCGGTCGGCCTCGGGCTCCTCACCAAGGTCATGGCGGCGTTCGCGGTGCCCATGGTGGTGGCCGCCTACCTGCTGGCGCCCGGGCCACGCGCCAGGCGCGGGGCGGGGGTGCTCATCGCGGGCGGGGCGGCGCTCGCCGTCGGCGGCTGGTGGTGGCTGCGCAACCTGCTGGTGGTGGGGACGGTCCAGCCGGTCGGTATCCCGGACCGGTTCGTCGAGGACGAGCCGCACGGCCTCTGGTACTTCGTCCGGGTCGTGGTGACGAGCCTGACCCGGTCGTTCTTCGGCAACTTCGGCTGGCTGGAGATCCGCGTGCCGGACGCCGTGTTCTGGACCGCCGCCGCCGTCGTCGCGGCGCTGTGCGGCCTGGCCGTGGTGCGCGGTCCGGCGCGCCGAGCGACCGCGGTGCTCCTGCTGCTGCCCGCCGCGCTGTGGTGCGGCGTCCTGGTCAACGCCTGGCCCGACTACTCGGCCCACGGGTGGATCTCCGCGGTGCAGGGCCGGTACCTGTTCGCGGGTCTCCTGGCCCTCGGGACCGGGACTGCGCTGGGCCTGCACGCGCTGCTCGGCACGCGGCTGCGCAGAGGGGTGCCCTGGGTGACCGGAGGGGCGGGCGCAACGGCGGCGAGCGGGCTCGCCTTCGGCTTCTGGGGCTTCTACCAGGGCCCGGGACAGTCCGTGGCCGACGCCGCGGCCCGCTGGGCCGGGTGGAGCCCGCTGACCGGCCCTCAGCTCGTGCTGGTCGGGGCCGTGACCGTGGTCGTGGCTGCCGCTGCCGTGGTGGCGTCCGTCCGGTTCGCGCGTGCCGCGCTGATCTCGCGGACCGCGCGGAGCGCGAGCACCGCGGAAGCCACGATGGTCGCCGCCGCCACCGCGCCCACGACTGCCGCGGGCAGAGACGCCTCGGCGTAGTACCCAGGCTCAGGGGGCGTGCCGAGCTCGACCGACAGCCAGACCGCCAGGTCGAGGACGGTCACCGCGGTCCAGGCGGGAACCAGCAGCCGGGGCCGTACCGCGAGGCCCGCTGCGATCGCCAGGCACAAGGCGACCGATACCACCAGCAGGTAGCGCGGGTACACCCCGCCACTGCTGGCGGCGTACGCCACCTGGACCGATACCGAGACGAGCACCGCGATGACGGGCAGGGCGCGCAGCAGGAGCTCGTCCGGTGCTCGCTCGACCAGCAGCGCGCGGCGTCGGACCGCCGTGACCAGCGCGACCACCAGCGGCGTCCAGACGAGAAGGACGGCCGTGACGACGAGCGTGGTGACGGTGAGCGGCGTGTTCGGAGGGAGGCGCCCGGCCCACCAGAAGAGGTCGGGCAGGCGGAGCCAGGTCTCCGGGTCGGCCAGCACAGCCCACACGGGCCGCTCCTGCCGGTTCTGGTTCTCCAGCGCCCAGTCGAAGTGTGACCCGGTGACGGTTCCGGTGAGCTGCACGTTGCGCAGGTAGAACCATCCGCTGGTGGCCAGCACCGCTCCCGGTCCGGCCAGCGCCAGCGCCACGACGTGCGCCCACCGGCCGCGGCCCTGGCCGGCCCGGATCGCGCCCGCGGCCAGGGCGACGGCGGCGACGACGGCGGCGATGAGCGCCGCCGACAGCCGGGTGAACGCACACGCCGCGGCGACGAGCGACAGCCACGTGATCAGCCGGGCGTCGAGCCCACGCCGCACGGCCGTCGCGGCCAGCCCGAACAGCACGGTGACCCCGGTGGCGGCCAGCAGGTCGTTGTAGGCGTTGCCGCCCACGTGCGCGGCGGCGGGCATGGCGCCGACGAGAAACGCGACGAGCGGTGGCAGCACGCTGCCGGGCCGCGTCAGGCGTCGGGCGCTCCACCAGACCGCGAGCACGAAGGCTCCGCTGAGCAGCACGTTCACCCCGCGCGCCGCGTAGACGGCGGCGACCGGGTGGCCGGCGTCCGCCAGGGGGCCCACCAGCGGGGCGACCAGCAGGTAGTACAGCGGTGGGTGCTGGGCGGTCCACTGCACGGGTGCGAGCCAGGCGCCGTCGGGCCGCAGCTCGAGCCCGTCCTCGAAGACCGGGAGCTCGCCGTGCCACACCTGGTAGGCGTAGTCGACGTGCGGTGGCTCGTCGCCCGTCGCGTACGGGGCGTCCGTGAGGGCGACCACCAGGGCCAGGAGCATTCCCGAGACCACGGCGCAGAGGAGGGCGGTCCGCTCGGCCTGTCCACCGCGCCGTAGCAGTGAGCGGGTGCGGGGCCGGCTTTCCGGCCGGGCGGGCGCGCGCCTCAGCACGATCAGCCGCACGACGGCCGGGACCGTACGGGGTCGGGTCACGCGAGCAGACTAACCACGGCCCGACGACTGATCCTGGCGCTGTGATAACGGCCGGATAACAGTCGCTCCAGGGCACCTGATGTTCATGCTCCGGCCATGTGCCGTGCTTAGCCTTGTGGCGCCACTCACTGCTTGCCCAAAGCCGCTACTGAAAGCACAGGGCCATGAAGCTGTTCGTGCAGATTCCCTGCTTGAACGAGGAAAAAACCCTTCCTCTGGTGCTTGCCACAATTCCCCGCAACATTCCGGGGATCGATGAGGTCGAGATCTTGGTCGTGGACGACGGGTCCACGGACGGCACCGTTGAGGTGGCGCGGCGCCTCGGCGTGCGGCACTTCGTGCACCACACCCGCAACATGGGCCTGGCCAGGTCGTTCAGGGACGGTATCGACTACGCGCTCCGGCACGGTGCCGACATCGTGGTGAATACCGACGGCGACAACCAGTACCCGCAGGAACGTATCGGCGACCTGGTGATGCCCGTGGTGCTCGGCGACGCAGACATCGTGATCGCCGACCGGCAGACCGGTAGCATCGAGCATTTCTCGCCGCTCAAGAAAGCGCTGCAGAGTATAGGCAGCAATGTCGTGAACTTTGCCGCGGGAACCGACCTTCCCGACGCCGCGAGCGGCTTTCGCGCGTATTCCCGTGGGGCGCTGATGCGGCTCAACATCGTCACCCAGTTCAGCTATTGCATGGAGACGATCATCCAGGCCGGGCACAAGCGGCTGCGGATCCAGAGCCTGCCGGTCACCACCAACCCGAGGACCAGGGAGTCGCGGCTCTTCACGAGCATGTGGCAGCACATCGCCAAGTCCGCCCAGGCGATCAGCCGGTCCTACGTGATGTACAAGCCGCACGTCGTGTTCATCACGCTCGGCCTCGTCTTCGCGCTCGGTGCCGCGGTCCCGTTCGGCCGGTACGCGGTCCTCCTGGCCGCAGGCACCGGCGGCCAGCACCTGCAGTCGATAGTGCTCGGGGCGACATCCCTCGTGGGGGCTCTGCTCAGCTTCGCCCTGCTCGTGCTGGCCGACCTCCAGCGCACCAACCGGGTCCTGCTCGAGGAGACGCTGGAGCGGCTCAAGGACGTGCAGTACGGCACGACGGCGGCACCGGCAGCGACCGGATCGGCGGAGAACCGGTCGTCGTCGGGAGGCAACGAGCCGGGACCCGTCGACCGGGCCGGGCAGCTGGACCGGACTCGGCCCGCAGGATCTCCCGACGTCGCGGCGGCCGTGCAGTGATCGCGTTCGGCACCTACGACGCCGCGCGACACCCACGCATCGCCGTCCTCGTCGCCGGGCTGCGCGCCCACGGCGTCAAGGTCACCGAGCTGAACCGGCCGCTCGGCTTCTCCACCGCCGACCGCGTCCGCATGCTCCAGCAGCCGTGGCGGCTGCCCGCCCTCGCCGGTCGGCTGCTGCGCTGCTGGGCGGGCCTGGTGGGCGACGCCGCGCGGCAGCGGCGAGCGGAAGGTCGCCCCCGTGCCGTGCTCGTCGGATACCTGGGCCACTTCGACGTACTGCTCGCCCGGCTGCTGTACCCGCGCTCGGTGGTCGTGCTCGACCACCTGGTCTTCGCCGGGGACACCGCCGCCGACCGCGGGGCGGCGGGCCTGCGCGTCCGGCTGCTGACGGGCCTGGACCGGCTGGCCGTCGCGTGCGCCGACCTGGTCGTGACCGACACCGAGGAGCACCGCCTGATGCTCCCCGACCCCGACAAGGGCGTGGTCGTGCTCGTCGGGGCCCCGGACGACTGGCGCGCGGCGGGCTCCCCGCGGGCTGAGGCCTCGCTGGTTGAGCCCTCGCTAGTTGAGCCTGTCGAAACCAGGGTCTCGACCAGCGACCCCTCAACCGGCGAGCTGTCCGTCGTGTTCTTCGGGCTGTACACCCCGCTGCAGGGCGCACCGGTGATCGCGGAGGCCGTGCGCGACGCCGTCGCGGCCGGTGCTCCGCTCCGCGTGACGATGGTCGGCTCCGGCCAGGAGCTGCCCCGGGTGCGCGACCTCCTGGCCCGGACGCCGGGCGTGACCTGGCACGACTGGGTCGAACCCGACGAGCTCCCCGCCCTCGTGGCAGGTCACCAGGTGTGCCTCGGCATCTTCAGCGACACCCCGAAGGGCGTGCGGGTGGTGCCGAACAAGGTGTACCAGGGGCTTGCCGCAGGTTGCGTGGTCGTCACCTCGGACACGCCCCCGCAGCGCCGCGCGCTGGGACAGAACGTCGAGCTGGTGCCGGCGGCCGACCCCGAGGCGCTCGCGGGCCGCCTCGCCGAGCTGTGCGACCCGGAGACACTGGCGGCCGCCCGGGTGCGTGCCGCGCACGGCCGTGACCGGATCCGCCCGCAGGTGGTCACCGAGCCGCTGGTCGCGTGGCTGCGCCGTCGGGCCGCGTCGTGACGACAGGCCCGGCAGCCACGACGACGAGTGCCGGACGCTTGATCGTGCGGGGCGCCCTCGCCGCGCTCCGGTCGCCGTGGGTGCGGTGGGGCTTCCTCGTGACCGCCCTGGTGCTGGCCGTCTGGTACGTGCTCGGCAACCGCGCGGCCCTGGCGCGGGCCGCGGGCGACCTGTCCGCGACCGACGTGGTCCTCGTCGTCGTGCTCGGGGGCCTGTACGTGTGGTGCACCCTGCTGGCCTGGCGCGCGGTGCTGGCGGACCTGGGGTCGCCCCTGTCGGTGCGGAGCGCCGTCGCGGTGTTCGGGATCAGCCAGCTCGGCAAGTACGTGCCGGGCGGTGTCTGGAACATCGTGGCCGCCGCGGAGGTCGGCGCGGGACACCGCGTGCCGCGCAGCCGGTCGGCCACGTCGATGCTGGTGGCCGTCGCGGTGTCGGTCGCGTCGGGTGCCGCGGTCGGCGCCGTGGCGTTGCCGTTCGTCTCCGCCGGCGCTCTGGGGGTGTGGTCCTGGGTGGTGTGGGCGGCGCCGGCGATCGTGGTCGTGCTGGCCCCGCCCGTGCTGAACCGGCTCATCGGTCTGGCGCTGCGGATCGCCCGGCGGGGCGGGCTCGACCACCCGATGACATGGGGCGGCCTGGCCCGCGCCGCGGCCTGGTCGGTGGCCGGGTGGCTCGTGGCGGGGGTGCAGCTCTCGGTCCTCTGCGCGGGGGTCGGCCTGCCGCTCACCGTGCGGACCTTCGCCCTGGTGACCGGCGGCTGGGCGCTGGCCTGGACCGCCGGGTTCCTGTTCGTGGTCGCACCTGCCGGTGCGGGCGTGCGAGAGGTGGTCCTCGCGGCGGTGCTCGCCGGGGCGCTGCCTGCCCCGGCCGCCGCGCTCGCGGTGCTCGTCAGCCGGGTGGTCCTCACGGTGATCGACCTGCTCTTCGCGGGTGCGGGACTGCTGCTGGCACGCGGGGTGCGGCACCCCGGTGCGCGGCCTCCGCCGGTCCGCCCGTGACCGCCCGGGCGTGTTCGGCGCGTTGTGCCCGGTCAGGGCGTAGTCTCGGCGCGTGAGATCGGTGAGACAGTGTTCGCGCTCGGCCTGTACAAACGCGGCCGTAGCGACGCTCACGTATGTGTACGCGGACTCGACGGCGGTACTGGGTCCGCTTGCGCACCTGGCCGAGCCCCACAGCTACGACCTGTGTGCGGAGCATGCCGAACGGCTGACCGCGCCGCGTGGGTGGGAGGTGGTCCGCCTCATGCCCGAGTTCGAGGACGCCGGGCCCAGCCCGGACGACCTGTCCGCACTGGCCGACGCCGTGCGTGAGGCCGGACGGGCGCGCCGTCCGGCGGAGCCGCCGTCGGTCACCGAGACGGCGCGCCGCGGCCACCTGCGCGTCCTGCGCGCCGACGACAGCCCGTCTGCCTGAACCCGCCTGTTGATCCTGCCGGGGTGGTCGGTAAAAGGTCAGGTGGTCGGTACCCAGGGGTGCCGACC
>NZ_JBEZZF010000071.1:0-27040 GCF_040639055.1 Promicromonospora sp. NPDC023987
CTGGATCCGCGAGGTCCGCTCCCCCGCGGCCGCGAGCCAGGCCAGCGCCGACGGCGCGTGACCACCCTCGTGCCGCCACGGCAGGAAGTGATCGGCAACTCGGGCTGCCGATCTCCTGACGTTCTACCGACCACCCGAGCCAGTCGTCAGCGGAGGGCGAGTGCCCGCACCACGTCACCCCAGTGGACGTAGGAGAAGCCGGTCGCGTCGCGGTCCGGGGCCGCGTCCGGGCCGGTCTCCGGCTCGTCGTGGGTGACCAGCAGGCCGGACTCGTACTCGCCGACGGGTGCGTTGGACACGGCGAGGCCGTCCGACCCGTTGACGTCATCCACACCGTCGCCGGCCACCCGGAACGTGCCGAGCGAACGGTTGCGGCCGGTCAGGGCGTAGACGCCGTAGGTGTCGTCACCCTGGCTGGACACGATCACGTAGCCCTGACGGCCGGGGCCGTACCAGATGTCCACGCCCTCGGCGTCGGCCGTCAGGTTCGTGCCGCCGTACGACGGCGCCCCCGGGTCCACCGGGGCGCACTCCTCGGTCTCGGGGTCATAGGCGTCGTGGACGCCGAAGTCCGTGACCCGGTCGACCAGGCGCGGCTCGCCGGAGCCCAGCGGGAGCGGCACGCGCCACAGGCCCACGTCTTCCTGCGCCGCGTAGAGCGTGCCCGTGCGACGGTCGACCGCCACGCCCTCGAGCTGGGGACCCACCCCAGGCTCCTCGCACGGGACCCAGGTGGTGCCGTCCGGCAGGGGGAACTCGCCGGGCATCGCCAGGTGCTCCACGTCCGTGTAGCCGATGCCGTCCTGACCGGTCGTGAGCCGGGCCGTCGCGACGGTGGTGCTGCCCTCCTGCGTGATCACCGCGTACGCCGCGCCGCCGCGCGGCTGGTAGACCGCCAGGCCGTACGCCGTCTGGTCCTCGGCGACCGTCTCCCGGTCCGGGCTGAACAGGAAGTCCAGCTCGGGCGCGGTGACCTCGGTCAGCGGCGCTTCGGCGTCGGCGCCGGCCGGGTCGATGGCGAAGAAGCGGAGCTGGTCGTTGTACCGGTCCGAGACGACGGCGACATCGGTCGCCCTGCCGTCCACGTCCAGGCTGTAGGCGATGTCGACGTTGTTGAACCGGCCGGGGACGCCGTCGGCGCGGGGTGCCGCCGTGGCCGCGACCGACTGCAGCTCGGTCGCGGCCACGGAGTAGACGCGCAGGCCGCCCTCCTTGGCCGTCGCGATGACGAGCGAACGGTCCGAGTCGTCCGGGTGCACCCAGATCGCCGGGTCGTCGCCCGACGCGTTGCCGCCGACCTCGTCGTCGTACAGCGCGGGCGTCTCCACCGAGGTGGTGACGGTCGCGGGGGCAGGCGCCGGCCGGCCGGGCCCGTCGCCAGCGGCCGCCGAGGCCGGGACGATCGTGGACAGGATCAGCAGGGCGGCCGGCAGGGCGGCGAAGCGACGTCGCATGACCAAGAGGCTGCCCGGCAACCATGTAACCGAAACGACGCGCGTCTGAACAAGACACGAACGCTTCGTTCGCCGGTCGCCCCGATCCCCTTCGAGGCCTAAGTTTCTTCGCTTTGGGGGCCCGCAAAGCGAAGAAGCTTAGGCCTCGAAGAGAGTCCTGGCCGGGCGAGCGGGCGGGCCGGGCGGCCGAGCGGGACCGGGGTGGGGCGGTCAGTCCAGGAGGGGGTCCAGGCCCCATAGGGGGTAGACGGACCTTCGCGTGGCCTGGACCGCGCGGTCCACGGCGTCGGCCGGGTCGTAGCCGTCGCTCCAGGGGCGGAACGGGACCTCCCCCGAGCCCAGCTTCTGCGCCGCCTCCAGGCCCAGGGCCTCGACCGCCGCGCGCCATTCGCCGGGCAGCTCGGAGCCGCGTTCCAGCGGCACGTGCGCCGCCTCCGCGACGAGCGCCGCCCAGGCGAGCGGCACGACGTCGGACACGGCATAGCCGCCACCGCCCAGCGCCAGCCAGCGGCCCTCGGCGTGCTCGTGCGCGAGCGCGTGCGCCCACTGCTGCGCCGTCAGCTGGGCATCCACCGAGACGTTCAGGTTCGACAGCGGGTCGCGGCCGTGGGCGTCGCAGCCGTGCTGGGACACGATCGCCTCCGGCCGGTGCTGCCGGACCAGGGCCGGTACGACGGCGTCGATGGCCCGCAGCCAGGCCGCGCCGGAGGTGCGCGCCGGGACGGGGATGTTGACGACGCTGCCCTCCGCAGGGCCGGAGCCGATGTCGGCCGAGGCGCCGGTGCCGGGAAACAGGGTTCGGCCGTCCTCGTGGATCGAGACGGTGAGCACGCGCGGGTCGTCCCAGAAGATCGCCTCGACGCCGTCGCCGTGGTGGGCGTCGAAGTCCAGGTAGGCGACGCGTTCGGCACCCCGGTCCAGCAGGCGCCGGATGGCCGCGGCGGCGTCGTTGTAGACGCAGAAGCCCGATGCCGCACCGGCCATCGCGTGGTGCATGCCGCCGGCCACGTTCACGCCGTGCGCGATCTGCCCGCTCCAGAGTGCCTCGGCGAGGTCGACGGACCCACCGAGCTGGCGGGCGGCGGCCTCGTGCATCCCGGCGAACAGCGGGTCGTCGTCGGTGCCGAGGCCGCGCACCAGGTCCGGCTCCAGCGTGGTCCCTGCGTGCCGGACGGCGGCCACGTAGTCGGCGTCGTGCACCGTCTCGATGACGGCGTCGGAAGCGGGCTCGGCGTCCACCACCTCGAGCGTCGGCTCCCGGAGCAGACCGAGCGCCTCGATCAGCCGCATCGTGAGGGCGAGGCGGGCAGGCGACATGGGATGCCCGGGTCCGAAGTCGTACTCGAGCAGTCGCGGACTCCAGACCAGCCGGGCGAGGTGCACCAGCCCACGGTAACGGACTGGTGCCGGTGCGGGGGTTTCTGCTCGGGACAGGCCCCGCGGCGTGGCAGAGTAAGGCGTCGATCGTCGAGCGCTGGGGGAAGGAGCGGTTCGGATGGCGCGAAGCTTGCGGCACCGGCTGTTCGGTCTCCGGGAGTACATCGACGAGCTCGCGTTCCGGGCCCCCGCCCGGCTGGCCGTCACGGTCTTCGCGTGCGTGATCGGCGTGTTCACGCTGCTCCTCCTCGCTCCCTTCGCCACGGCGGACGGCAGCGGCGCACGCCTGGTCGACGCGTTGTTCACCGCGGTGTCCGCGGTGTGCGTCACGGGCCTCGTCGTGCAGGACACGGCGACCTACTGGTCCCTGTACGGGCAGATAGTCATCCTCACCGGCATCAAGGTGGGCGGCCTCGGGATCATGACCGTCGCCTCGCTGCTCGGCATGATCGTGTCGCGCAAGATCGGGCTGACGCAGAAGCTGCTCACGGCGTCGGAGACCAAGACCAGCAAGCTGGGCGACGTCGGCTCGCTGATCCGGGTCATCATCGTCACCGCCACCACCATCGAGCTGTCGATCGCCCTGCTGCTCTTTCCCCGGTTCCTGGTGATCGAGGGCAACATCGGCACGGCGGCCTGGCACTCGCTGTTCTACGGGATCTCGGCGTTCAACAACGCGGGCTTCGTGCCGACGGTCGAGGGCCTGGCGCCGCACGTCGGGGACTGGACGCTCGTGCTGCCGATCGCGCTCGGCGTGTTCATCGGCGCGCTCGGCTTCCCGGTCATCCTCAACATCCAGCGGTCGCTGCCGCGGCCCGGCCAGCGGTGGCACGGCTGGACCCAGCGGTTCTCCCTGCACACCAAGCTCACGCTCATGACCAGCTTCGTGCTGTTCGTGGTGGGCGCGCTGCTGCTCCTGGTCCTGGAGTGGACCAACCCGCACACGTTCGGCCCGCTGAGCTTCGGCGAGAAGCTCCTGGCCGCCATCTTCGCCGGCATCATGCCCCGCTCGGGCGGGTTCAGCACGGTCGACGTCGGTGCCATGACCCAGTCGAGCTGGCTCATCCAGGACGCCCTGATGTTCGTGGGCGGCGGGTCGGCGTCGACCGCCGGTGGCATCAAGGTGACCACGCTCGCCGTCATGTTGCTCGCGATCTTCGCGGAGGCGCGCGGTGACCGGGACATCGAGGCATTCGGCCGGCGCATCCCGCGCGACGTGCTGCGGCTCTCCATCGCCGTGGTGTTCACGGGAGCGTCCATCGTGCTGGTCTCCTGCGTCGCGCTGCTGGAGCTCACCGACCACAACCTGTCCAAGGTGCTGTTCGAGGTGCTGTCGGCGTTCGCGACGGTGGGCCTGTCCACCGGGATCACGGAGGGCCTGCCCGACGCCGCCAAGTACTGGCTGTCGGCGCTCATGTTCGTCGGACGGACCGGTGCGGTGACCGTCGTGGCGGTGCTTGCGCTGCGCGACCGCCGCCGCATCGTACGCTTCCCGGAGGAGCGCCCCATCATCGGGTGAGGCCGGAGTGCAGTGCAGGGTGAGGGCCGAGGAACGAGGCACTCGCCCGGAACGGAACGCAGGTCTCACCCGACAGACAACATCGGGGTGAAGACGGAACGTAGAGAGGGATAACCGTGCCGGAGAAGAAGCCCGAGCGGGACGCGGGTGTGCTGGTGATCGGTCTGGGCCGGTTCGGGTCGTCGATCGGCGCGACCCTGGACCGGCTGGGCCAGGACGTGCTGGCCGTGGAACAGGACCCGAACCTGGTCGCGCAGTGGTCGGGGCGCCTGCCCCTGGTGGAGGCGGACGCGTCCAACCCGGAGGCGCTGGAGCAGCTCGGCGCCAAGGACTTCGGCGTGGCCGTGGTCGGTGTCGGCTCGTCGCTCGAGGCGTCCGTGCTGATCACGGGCAACCTGGTCGACATCGGCACGCCGCAGATCTGGGCCAAGGCGATCTCCGCGGAGCACGGCCGCATCCTGACGCGCATCGGCGCGCACCACGTCGTCTTCCCGGAGGCCGACGCCGGATCACGCGTGGCCCACCTCGTGAGCGGCAAGCTGCTCGACTACATCGAGGTCGAGGACGGGTTCACCATCGTGAAGATGCGCCCGCCCAAGGAGGCGCAGGGCTTCACGCTCGCGCAGTCGAACATCCGCAGGCGCTACGGCGTCACGGTGATCGGCGTGAAGTCGCCCGGGGTGGACTTCGTCTACGCGACGCCGGAGACCCGCGTCTCCGCCAACGACCTGCTCGTCTGCTCGGGTCACGCCGAGCTGCTCGACCGGTTCGCCGCGCGGCCCTGACCCGGCCGCCGGGCTCCGGTCGGCACAACTCACACCACCGCCGATTACAGGGCGCGCGGATCACCAGGTAGCCTAGGGTGCGGACTCCCTTTCGTGTTGGTCGGCCATCGTCACTCTGGCGTCACTGTCCCGGACCAACCGTGGACCATTTCGCTGAGCGGCCCGGCGTCGGGCTGCCGCCGACCGATCGAACATTGCGAGGACCTATGGGCTCCGTCATCAAGAAGCGCCGCAAGCGTATGGCGAAGAAGAAGCACCGCAAGCTGCTTCGTAAGACGCGCCACCAGCGCCGCAACAAGAAGTGACGCGCGCGCCCTCTGGCGCGTGACGAGCAGGCCCGGCCCCCTGAGGGCCGGGCCTTCTTCGTGTCTCCGGGCGGGTTCGGCGCCAGGCCGGAGACGGTCCGGCGACGAGCTAGCGACCCTGCAGCCGGCGTCGCGCCGCACGCAGCACCAGGCCGAGCACCCACGCGGCCCCTGCCCACGAGGCGGTCCGGAACCCGCGTCCCGCCGCACGCTGCGACCGGCCCCGGAACTCCCGGATGGGCCAGCCCACCTCCTGCGCGTGCCTGCGCAGCCGGAGGTCGGGATTGATCGGGCAGGGGTGGCCCACCACGCGCATCATCGGCAGGTCGTTCAGCGAGTCCCCGTACGCGTAGCTCTCGTCGAGGTCGATGTCGTTGATGTCCGCCAGCTCGACGATGGCGTCCGCCTTGGCCTGGCCGTGCATGAGGTCGCCGTTGAGCCGGCCCGTGTAGAACCCGTCCTTGTGCTCAGCGATGGTGCCGAGGGCCCCCGTGGCGCCCAGCCGGCGGGCGATGAGCTGCGCGATCTCGACCGGGGTGGCGGTGATGAGCCAGACCTGGTGACCGGCCGCGATGTGCTCGTCGAGCAGGCGGCGCGTCCCTGGATAGATCCGCAAGGACAGCACGGCGTCCCACACCTCCTCGCCGAGGGTCGCGATCTCCGCGACGCTGCGGCCCGCGATGAGCGAGAGGGCGCGGTCGCGCACCTGGTCGATCTCTTCCTTGTTCTCGCCCCACAGCAGGTAGCGGGCCTGGATCAGGGCGAACCTGAGGATGTCCCGGGTGCCGAAGAACTTGCGCTGGTACGCGGACTTGGCGATATGGAAGGCGCTCGCACCACGGATGATGGTGTTGTCGACGTCGAAGAACGCCGCAGTGGCGGACGAGGGGTGCGTCGACGGCATAGAGGTCACTCTATCCGCGTGTCAGGTCGCGCAAGTCCCTGCCGGGCGACCCCCGTCCACCGGTGATAGAACCAGGGCGTGACGCACGAGATCAGCACGCCGGAACGGGCCCCTCTCGCGCGGGTGCTCCACCTGCTGGTCGCCGTGCTCGCCCTCGGTGGCTTCGCGATCGAGCTGGTCGTCGCGCTCACCAGCGGTCCCGGTCTCGCCCCGACGCACGCCGAGCGCATGGTGCGCCTCTTCAGCTACTTCACGATCCAGTCGAACCTGCTGATCGGCGGCGTCTCGGTGGCGCTCGCGATCAACCCGCGCCGCGACGGGCCGGTGTTCCGGGTGCTGCGCCTGGATGCCCTGCTGTGCATCGTCATCACCGGGATCGTCTACAACACGGTCCTGCGCGGCCTGGTCGAGCTCACGGGGGCCGGGCTGGTCTCCAACTCGATGCTGCACGTCCTGTCGCCGCTCTTCGCCCTCGTCGTCTGGACGTGGGCCGGGCCGCGGCCGCGCGTGACCGTGCGGACTGTGTGGTGGTCGGTCGTCTACCCGATCGCGTGGCTCGTCTATACCTTCCTCCGGGGCGCGGCTACCGGCTGGTACCCATACCCGTTCCTCGACGTGAACGTGCTCGGTCACGCGGGCGCGGTGACCAACGCGGCGGTCGTCGCCGTCGTCTTCCTCGCCCTCGCCTGGGGTGTGCGTTGGGCGGACGGGCGCCTGCCGGACACCGACCGTCCGGTGTCCCTGGTGTGACGTAACCTCGGGGCGTGACAAGTCCTGCCGGAGCCCGGGTAGTCCTGTACACACGCGAGGCGTGCCATCTGTGCGAGGACGCACGCGCCGTCGTCGTGCAGGTGTGCGAGGCGGCCGGAGCCCGATGGCGTGAGGTCGACATCGACAGCGCGCCCGCACTGCGGGAGAAGTACGGGGAATACGTCCCCGTGGTCGAGGTGGACGGGGTCCAGCAAGGATTCTGGCGCGTGGACGGTGCGCGCCTGGCCCGCCTCCTGGCATGATCATCCCGGCAGTGTGTGCGTACGCCCGCGACACAGTGGTCGCGGGGAGGGGAGCAGCGCGTGGTCGAACTCAGTGACGGCACGGTTCCGGCAGCAACAGTAGGGAGGCTGCCGTACTACTTGCGCGCCCTGCGCGACCTCGCGGCCGAGGGGGTGGGGCTCACCTCGTCGACGGAGCTCGCCGAGCGTTCGGGCGTGAGCTCGGCGCAGCTGCGCAAGGACCTGTCGTACCTGGGTTCGTTCGGCACGCGCGGCGTGGGGTACGACGTCGAGTCGCTCGCCTCGTACATCACCGTCGCCCTGGGGCTCGAGACGGAGCACCGGCTCGCGATCGTCGGAATCGGTAACCTCGGGCACGCGCTCGCGAACTACTCCGGGTACGCGACGCGCGGCTTCCAGGTGGTGGCCCTCCTCGACGCGTCGCCCGACGTCGTGGGCACGCAGGTGGCCGGCGTGACCGTCGAGCACGTCCGCGCCGTCACCGAGGTCATCCACCGCGAGCGGGTCACCATGGTCGTGCTCGCCCTACCGGGCCTCGGGGCCCAGGACGTGGCCGACGCCGTCGTCAGCTCGGGCGTCCGCGAGATCCTCAACTTCGCGCCGGTGGCGCTCCAGGTGCCGGACGACGTGGTGGTGCGGTCCGTCGACGTCGGCGGTGAGCTGCAGATCCTGGCGTTCCACGCGGCGACGCGGGCTGCTGCGCTCTGAGGATGTGCTGCACCAGACCAGTGAGTTCGGTCGCTTGACCTGAGATCGGTCGGTTGACCGACCGATCTCAGGTCATCGGACCGAACTCACCACAGAATCGGCCGAGCGGTTCAGGACTTGGCGATCGCGCTGACGTCCAGGGTGATCTTGACCTTCTCGCCAACCAGGAAGCCGCCGGTCTCCAGCGAGGCGTTCCAGGTCAGGCCGAACTCCTTGCGGTTGATCTCGAGGCTGGCCTCGAAGCCGGCACGGTCGTTGCCGAACGGGTCCTTGGCGGTGCCGGCGAACTCGGTCTCCAGCTCGACACCCTTGGTGACGCCGTTGATGGTCAGGTCGCCGGAGATGACGTACGCGTCGCCGTCGGGCCGGATGCCGGTGGACGTGAAGGTCCAGGCGGGGTTCTCCTCGGCGTGCCAGAAGTCGGCGCTCTTCAGGTGGCCGTCGCGGCCGGCGTCGCCCGTGTTGACCGACGCCGCGTCCAGCTCGGCGGTGACGCTCGACGACTCCAGGTCCTCGCCGACCGTGATGGTGCCCGAGGCGACGCCGATGGTGCCGCGCACCTTCGCGATGCCCGCGTGGCGGACGGAGAAGGCCGCGGTGGTGTGGGACGGGTCGATGTCGTACGTGCTTGTGGTCAGACCGGCGGGAAGCGAGGTGGCCATGAGAGAGGACTCCTTGTTGTTGCGGCGTTTTGGGTGGATAGTTGAGAGATCAACTAGTCACGTTCACGTCTAACATAGCCGGTCCCGTAACGTATTCCCAGGGGTGTCCCGGTCGGCGTAGACCGGCAGCGGGGCGGGTCCCGGCCTCGTCGGACACCGGGCGACGGGCACCCTCCTGACGGCTCGGCAAGCACGAAAGCGGTGGGCTCATGGCAGCAGAGACGATCGAGCAGCGCGAGAGCTGGCTGACCGAGGAGCAGCAGGGCTCCTGGCGGCACTACCTCGAGGGCACCGCGCGCTTCGTCGAGGCGCTCGGCGCCGTCCACGACCGGACGCTCGACCTCTCCCTCGGGGAGTACAGCCTCCTGGTGCAGCTCTCGGAGGCGCCGGAGCGCACCATGCGGATGTCGGCGCTCGCCGACGGCCTGGTGCTGTCGCGCAGCCGGCTCACGCACACGGTCGCGCGCATGGAAGCGCGCGGGCTCGTCGAGCGGCGTGCGGCGGAGGGCGACCGGCGAGGCGTGAACTGCACCATGACCGACGCCGGCTACGCGGCTCTCGAGACCGCCGCCCCCGGGCATGTGGCCGCGGTGCGCCGCATCATGGTGGACGCGCTGGAGCCGGAGGAGTTCGCCGTGCTGGGCCGCATCATGGCCAAGGTCGCCGAGTCATCGAAGGCCTCGGGCGGAACGGAGGAGGGCCTGACGGCCCTCTGCGACTAGCTGGCGCCTACCCAGCGATTCGGCCCGAATCTCCCGGGAGGTTCGGGCCGAATCGCTGGGTAGGCGTTGTGGCTACGCCCCCTGCGTGCTGGTCCAGACGTCCGCTATCGACGGGTCGTAGTCGCCCGGTACGTCCTCGAACCGGAGCCGCACCACGCCGTCCGACGTCGCCGCCGACGGCTCCACGACCAGCCGGTACGTGACCGCCTCCGCGCCGCCGGACGTCTTGCGGAAGTCCCGGCTCAGCACCCGGGTGCCGTCCGCGAGGACGCCGTAGGTCTTGCGCTGCGGGCCGTCGTACGTCTCGACGACCGTCAGCACGAACGCCTCGCCGGCGGGGACGTCGAGGTCGAGCTCGAAGTGCCCGTCGCCCGCGGTGACGCCCGTGTACCGGCGGGTGAGGCCGGCCTCGACGTTGGTCCCCGAGCCGGGGGACGCGGTCAGCCCGTGCTCGGCCTCCGACCCGGCGTCGCCGATGTCGGCATGGTCGACGACACCCGCAGGCGGCGTCGGCACCAGCACGTCCAGCGTCGCCTGTGCCGACTCGTCGTCATGAACGCCGACGGCGACCCCGACCGGTGTGGGACCACCGGTGACCGACCCGGGGACCCGGACCTCCACCTCGTGGTCGACGGCGTCCCCCGGCGCCAGCGTCAGCTTCGCCGGCTCGGGTGCCGGCCAGCCCGCGGGGACCGTCACCGTCACCGTCCGTGACTGCTCCACGGACGACCGGTTCTCGATCGCCGCACGCACGGTGACCGTGTCTCCTGGACCTGCCGTGTCGGGCGTCGTCACGGCCGAGTCGACCAGGACGGCGGGAACGACGTCGAGCCCACCGGTGACCCGGAGCTCGGCCGCCGAGTCGCCGTAGGTGTAGGCCACCGTCCCGGTGAGCTCTGCCCTGCCCGCCGCGAGCCCGGCTGGCAGCGACACGTCGAGGCGCTGCACCGCCGTCGCCCCCGGTTCCAGCCGGTCCGGGAGCCCGTCCACGGGAGTCGCCGTCCAGCCGTCCGGCAGGCTGAGCCCTGCCTCGGGCCGCAGGAGCGTCTGCCGTCCGGTGTTCGCAAGGCTCAGCTCGACCGGCACGGTCGACCCGGGCAGTGCGGTCCCGTCGGGGACCACCAGAGCCGCGGACGCCCCGAGGAGCGCACCCGAGGCGTCCGCGAGGGTGGTCGCCGCCGCGTCGGTGGCGGCGAGCAGCGGCTCGGCGACGTCCTCGGGCAGCCCGTCGCCCAGGGCGTCCTCGAGCGCGGTCCGGAGCGTGCCGACGTCGGCCAGCGCGGCGTGGACGTGCGCCGGAGCGTCGTCGTCGTCGCGGAGGTAGGCCGACCAGGCGTGGGTGGTGTCCCGGGCGGCGCGGTCGGCCGCTCGGCCAATGCGAGCTGCCTGCGGCCGGGTCAGGTGACCGTCGGCGCGTGCGTCGTCGACGGCGTCCCCGAGCTCGGCCAGGCCCTGCCGGGCGTCACCGAGGTCGCCCAGGGCCTCGTCGACCACGAACCGGTACGTCCCGGAGCCCACGCTGAAGGCGGCGGCGCCGTCGACCATACGCTCGAACTCGATGCCCCGGACCCGGGCGACCGGCTTGCCGGACTCGAGCACCGCGTACCGCGACGCGGCGGGCACCCGGATCTCCGCAGTGGTGTTGGCCGGGACCGTCACGGTCACCTCCAGGCGGTCGCCCTCGGCGTCCCAGCCGCTCTCGACCGCGCCGTACGGCGTGTCCAGGCTGTAGTCGACGTGCCCGACGCGTTCGTCGACCCGGGGTGCGACGAGCATCCTGCGGTAGCCCGGCTCCAGCGAGCGGACGCCGGCCATGGTCCCGTACATCCACCGGCCGACCGCGCCGTAGGCGTAGTGGTTGAACGAGTTCATCCCCGGGTCGTGGAACGAGCCGTCCGGCAGGATGGAGTTCCACCGCTCCCACACGGTCGTCGCGCCGTTCGCGATCTCGTAGCCCCACGACGGGTAGTCCTCGTGCTGGAGCATCTCGAAGGCGACGTCGTCCCGCCCGATCTGTGACAGGGCGGGCAGCAGCCCCTCGACGCCGAGGAAGCCGACCGACAGGTGCCGGTCGCGCCGTTCGAGGCTCGCGAGGAACTTGGCCGCCACCTCGTCCTCGAGCTCGTCGGGCATCAGGCCGTGCGTGATCGTCAGGACGTACGAGGTCTGGCTGTCGGAGGTCACGGTGCCGTCGTCGGCGACGAACTCCCGCTGGTAGGCGGCCCGGATCTCGGCGAAGGCGGCGTCGTACGCGTCGGCGTCCGCGGTCCGGCCGACGGCACGGGCCATCTCGGCGAGCTCGCGGGTGCTCTTGGCCATGAAGGCGGTGGAGACGACGCCGGCCTCGGTCGGGTCGTCGAGGTTCACCCAGTCCAGGTACCCGCCCTCGTCGCGGATCCAGTCCGCGGAGTCGGCGTGCAGGTAGTCGACGTAGCGCCGCATCGCCTCGTAGTTCTCCTCGACGACGTCGGTGTCGCCGTAGGCCCGCCAGAGGGTCCATGGCACGTGCACGCCGGCGTCGCCCCAGCCCGCGATACCCATGCCGCCGTCGGAGTGGCCGGGGATGACCGGCGCGAAGCCGGGGTAGGCGCCGTCGGCCCGCTGGCTGTCGCGCAGGTCGCGCAGCCACTTGCGGAGGAACTCGCGCGAGTCGGCCGTGTACGCGGCGGTCTCGCCGAACACGTTGATGTCACCGGTCCAGCCGAGCCGCTCGTCCCGGGCCGGGGTGTCGGTGGGGATGGACAGGAAGTTCCCGCGGCGGCCCCACCGGATGTTGCTGTCGAGCTGGTCGACCATGGCCGAGCCCGTCGACAGCTCGCTGGACTCCTCGGTGTCGGTGCCGACCACCACACCGACGACGTCGGAGGCCGCCGGTGCCTCGGTGACCCCGGTGATCTCGACGAAGCGGAATCCGTGGGACGTGAAGGTGGGCTCGAAGACGCCGGTCCCGGACTCGTCGAACGTGTAGGTGTCGGTGACCTTGGCGGTCCGCAGGTTGTCGGTGTACAGCGTTCCGTCGGGGTTGAGGACCTCGCCGAACCGGAGGGTCGCCGTCGTGCCGGGGGCCCCGGTGAGCCGGGCGCGGACGTGGCCCACCATGTTCTGCCCCAGGTCATAGAGGTGAACGCCCTCAGAAGGGGACGGGAGCGCCGTGGCGCCGAGCTCCTCGAGCACCCGGACCGGCTGGTCCTGCTGCGGGACGAGCTGGGCCGTCGGCGCCTCGATGACGTCGGCGGGCTCCCAGCCCGTCGCGTCGAAGCCCGGCGACGACCACCCGGCGGTGTCGTGCGCCGCGCGCGCGTCGAAGCCCTCGCCGTCCAGGAGGTCGGACGTGCGGATCGCGCTGTCCCCGACCGACCAGTCGTCGCCGGTCGTGATGGTCCGGGTGGTCCCGTCGGCCAGCTCGACCCGGAGCTGGGCGAGCAGGCTCGGGGTGGTCCCGTACCGCTCCGACCCCGCCTGGGCGATGCGGCCGGCGAACCAGCCCCTCGCGAGCTGCGCCCCGAGCACGTTGGTACCGGGCTGGAGCAGGTCGGTGACGTCGTAGGTCTGGTACTGGATCCGGTCCGCGTAGTCCGTCCACCCGGGTGCGAGCTGGTGGTCACCGACCGCGTTCCCGCCCAGCTCGAGCTCGTACAGCCCGCGCGCGGTGGCGTAGAGGCGCGCGCTGGTCACCGGGACGTCCGGCAGGTCGAACTCGGTGCGCAGGAGCTGGACGTCGGTCGCCTGCTCGGCCCACGCCTCGTCGCCCTCGCGCACGGCCAGGCCGTCGGGCGTGGCCTGCCCGTCGGACAGCTCGTGCTCGTCGCCGGGGAACGTGGCGTCCAGCAGGCTGTCGCCGTCCGGCGTCGTGACGCTGATGGCGTGCACGAGCGCGGACTCGCCCCCGCTCGTGCGGAGGCCCACGAGCCCCGCCGCCGCGTGCGTCGGGTCGGTCCGGGTGTCCACGACGTCGCCGTCGACGCGCGTGGTCAGGGTGTCGCCGGCCACCTCGAGGGTGTACTCGTGCCGGTCGGCGAGGTCGAGGTCCGCGGAGAAGGGCGCAGCGGAGAGCACCGTGTATCCGTTGTTCACCTTCACGTGCGGCCGCAGCGCGTGCTCGGCCTCGCTGAGCTGCCACATGTACGCGTTGGCCCGGTCCGAGCCACGGACGTAGATCCCGAGTGCGCCCTCGATGCGCGACGCCGTCACCGTGACGGTGTAGTCCGTCCACTCCGCACCGACCTGCGAGGTGTCCTTGCCGATCCACTGGCCGGTCCAGGCGTCGGCGTCCGCCAGCGCGGTCTCGAAGTGCGCGGGCGTGCTCCACCCGGAGGTGTTGCCGTCGTCGTCCCAGGCGCGGACCGACCAGGTGTACTCGCTCTGGGCGGTGAGGTCCGGACCGTCGTACGGCACGTCGACGGACTGGTCCGACGGGACCCGGCCGGAGTCCCACAGCGTGCTGCCCGAGGAGGTCCCGCCGGCCCAGACCCGTACCTGGTAGGCCCGCTGCACGACGCCGCGCCGGTCGGCATCGAGCTGCCACGAGAACTGGACCGGCTCGGAGGGCAGGATCCCGGTGGGGTCCGTGCGGCGGTCCACGGTCGGCTCGGTCACGGTCAGTGCGGGGCCAGAGGCTTCCTGTGCGGCGGGTGTCCCGGCGGCGGGTGGCACCGCCGTGAGCGGGACGAGGAGGGCGAGGGCGACGAGCGGGCTGAACAGCCGGACGCTCCGGGGTCGTGGAGCGCGCAGGGCGAGCGACATCGGGATCTCCCTTGAATCGTTTCAGCGGCGATGGTGAAACTGGCGGAGACGCTAAGGGGCCTAAACGTTAAAGGTCAAGAGTTTCCCTTAGGGAGATTGTCCGGCTCTTCGTATTTCACCCATCCGCGCCATCTCCGGCCTCCGCCCGACGGCCTTCGGGCGCGGATCAGTGTGAGATACGGCAATCCACACCGGCTCGAGGTCACAGGCACCCAGGGTCGGGTGCGAGACTGGGCGCCATGGTTTCCACGACGGTTCACCTGCTGCGTCACGGCGAGGTGTACAACCCCGACGGTGTCCTGTACGGGCGCCTGCCCGGCTACCGCCTCTCCGACCGCGGCCAGGCGATGGCGAAGATCGTCGCCGACCACCTCACGAACTCCGGCCGGGACGTGGTCCGGGTGGTCGCCTCACCACTGCAGCGCGCGCAGGAGACCGCAGCGCCCCTGGTGCAGAGCTTCGGCCTGGAGCTCGCCACGGACGACCGCATCATCGAGGCGAGCAACCGGTTCGAGGGCCTCCCCGTGGCGGACGGCGGTGGTGCGCTCAAGAGCCCGCGGAACTGGCCGTACATGTGGAACCCGTTCCGCCCGTCCTGGGGCGAGCCGTACACGCACCAGGTCGAGCGCATGCGCAAGGCCATCGAGGACGCGCGCCGGGCGGCGGAGGGCCACGAGATCGTGCTCGTCAGCCACCAGCTCCCGGTGTGGCTGACCCGCCGGTCGCTCGAGGGCGGCCAGCTCTGGCACGACCCGCGCAGCCGGCAGTGCAACCTGGCCTCCCTGACGTCCCTCAGCTTCGAGGACGACAGGTTCGTAGGCCTCCACTACACGGAACCGGCCGCAGAGCTGTACCCCGGCGCGAGCAAGGTCGCCGGCGCGTGATGCGGGGCAAGACCTTCAAGGTCGTTCAGGTAGTGGTAGCCGTCGGCATCGTCATCGGCCTCGTCGCGGCGCTCACGGCATGCGCACCGGAGGAGTCCGGCGCGAGCGACGTCGTCGGGCAGGGGTACGTCTCCGGGGACGGGTCGGTGCAGACCTACGATCCCGGCGAGCGCAAGGGCCCCGTCGCCATCACGGGCACCGCCTTCGAGGGCGACGACGTCGACACCACCGAGTGGGTGGGTGACGTGGTGGTCGTGAACACCTGGTACGCCGCGTGCGCGCCGTGCCGCGCCGAGGCACCCGACCTCGTGGAGCTCGCGAACTCCAAGGACGGCGTGCAGTTCCTCGGTATCAACACGGATGACGACGCCGGTGCAGCCCTGGCCTTCCAGCGCACCTTCGACGTGCCGTACCCGAGCATCGAGGATCGTACGGGCGCCGTGATCGCCGGCCTGGCCGACGTCCTGCCGCTGCAGGCGGTGCCCACCACGGTGGTGCTGGACCAGGAGGGCAACGTCGCCGCGCGCGTCATCGGGCAGGCGGAGCACTCCACGCTCGAGGCCCTGATCGACGAGGTCCTGGCGGAGGCCGCCTGATGCTTCCCGGCAGCCCCCTCGGCGCCGTCACGACCGCCGTCGGCGACGGGCTCGCGAGCACCGCGTTCAGCGGCTCCCTGCTCCTGGCGGTGCCGGTCGCCGTGCTGGCCGGCCTGGTGTCGTTCGCCTCGCCGTGCGTGCTGCCGCTGGTTCCCGGCTACATCGGCTACGTGAGCGGCATGGCCGCCGCCTCCATGAACACGACCGCCGGGGCGGTGAGCACGCGCACCAAGCCCGCCCGCGCCCGTGTCGTCGGCGGCGTGGCGCTGTTCGTGCTCGGCTTCACCGTCGTCTTCGTCTCCTTCGGTGCCGCGTTCGGCAGCCTCGGCACGTACCTGGTGCGCTGGGAGGACGTCATCACCCGCGTGCTCGGCGCCGTGGTGATCCTGCTCGGACTCGGCTTTCTCGGCGCCGTCCCCTTCCTGCAGCGCGAGGCCCGGATCCACCTGACCCCGCGCGCGGGTCTGTGGGGCGCGCCCCTCCTCGGCGTCGTGTTCGGGCTCGGCTGGACGCCCTGCATCGGCCCGACCCTCGGCGCCGTGCAGGCGCTCGCGATCGACGAGGCGTCGGCGGGGCGCGGTGCGCTCCTGGGCGTCGCGTACTGCGTGGGCCTCGGCGTGCCGTTCCTGCTCGTCGCCCTCGGGCTGCAGAGCTCGGAGCGGATGCTGGACTTCCTGCGCCGGCACCGCCTCGCGGCCTTGCGGATCGGTGGCGGGATGCTGGTGCTGGTCGGGCTGCTGCTGGTCACCGGGCTGTGGTCGCAGCTGACCGGGGCCATGCAGCTCTGGATCGGCGGATTCGAGACGGTGATCTGATGGCCGAGGAGGGTAGGTACGTCCCCGAGGGGATAGCGGACGAGTTCACGCAGGGTGAGCCGGCGCGGGGCGCTCCGTCGTCCGGCGAGAAGCAGCCGAGGCCGAGCCGTCCCAACGCGCCCGCGCTGGGACTGGTGGGGACCCTGCGCTGGATGTGGCGCCAGCTCACGTCGATGCGCGTGGCGCTCATGCTGCTGATGCTGCTCGCCGTCGCGGCGGTGCCCGGATCGGTGCTGCCGCAGCGCAACCAGGACGCCGCCGGCGTGATCGAGTACCTCGCCGACCACCCGACGGCCGGTGAGTGGCTCGACAAGGCCGGGTTCTTCGACGTCTACACGTCGGTCTGGTTCTCCGCGATCTACATCCTGTTGTTCGTGTCGCTGGTGGGCTGCATCCTGCCGCGGTCGATGGCCCACTACCGTGCCCTGCGGGGCCGGCCGCCGCGCGTGCCGTTCCGGTTCGACCGGTTCCCTGCCAAGGCGTCCGCGAGCACCGACGCCTCGCCGGAGCAGGCCGCCGACGCCGTCGCCGCCCGCCTGCGGGGCAAGATCTCCTGGCTGCCCACGTTCCGCGTGGACCGGGGTGAGGAACCCGCTCGAGGCGTGCGTGGAGCGTCGGGCCGGAGCGAGCTTGCGAGCGCAGGGCCGGGGCGACCATCGGGACAGCCGTCGGCCACCGTGAGCGCCGAGCGCGGCTACCTGCGGGAGACGGGGAACCTGGTGTTCCACCTGGCCCTGGTCGGCCTGCTCGTGTCGGTCGCGACCGGCCAGCTGCTGCACTACCGCGGCCAGGCGATCGTCACCGAGGGCCGCGGCTTCGCCAACGCGGTGGTGGACTACGACACCTTCGAGAAGGGCGCGTGGTTCCGCCCCGAGTCGCTGGTGCCGTTCTCGATGACGCTCGACAGGTTCGTGTCCGAGTTCGCGAGCGACACCGTCGCCTTCGCGCAGGCACGTGACTTCACGGCGTACGTGACCGTCACCGAGCCCTCCGGCGAGCAGCGGCCCGAGACCGTGAAGGTGAACCACCCGCTCGTGGTGGACGGCGCCAAGATCTACCTGCAGGGCAACGGCTTCGCGCCCGACATCACGGTGCGCGACGCCGAGGGCGAGATCGCCTTCTCCGGTCGAGTGACCTTCGTCCCGCAGGACACGATGTACACGTCCCGCGGCGTGGTGAAGGTGCCGGACGTATCACCGGGGCTCGAGCAGATCGGGCTCGTCGGCTACTTCCTGCCGACGGCGGAGGTCGAGCCCGACGGTTCCGCCCGCTCGGTGTTCCCGCAGCCCGTCGACCCGCTGCTCGTGCTCGAGGTGTACACGGGCGACCTGGGGCTCGACGAGGGCACCCCGCAGAACGTGTACGAGCTCGACACCGCGTCGCTCAGCCCCGCCGTCGAGGACTCCGGCGAGCGCGTCAAGGTGCTGGCCAGGCCCGGCGAGACGGTCGAGCTCCCGGACGGGCTCGGCACCCTGACCCTCGGCGACGAGCTGCCGCGGTACGTGGCGCTCGACCTGCGGCACGACCCGTCGCTCGGGTTCGTGCTCGTGTTCTCGCTGCTCGCGCTCGGCGGGCTCACCGTCTCGCTGTTCACGCCCCGACGGCGCGTCTGGGCGCGGGCGTACGTGGCGCAGGATGGGGCTACCGTGGTCGAGGTCGCAGGGCTCGCCCGCGGGGACGACGCCGGCCTGCAGGCCGAGGTCGACCGCGCGCTCGCCGCAGTGCCCGACCCGGTGGTCGAGCGTGAGCCGGTGGTCGAGTCGGACCCGGTGGTCGAGCCTGTCGAGACCCGGACCAGATCAGAAAAGGACTGAACATGGACCTGGCAAACCTGAGTGTGCTGCTCGTCTGGGGCGCCGCGACTGCTCTCGCCGTCGCGCTCATCGCGTTCGCGGTGGACCTGTCGCGCCTGTCGGGAGCGAAAGTCGACGCGCGGGACGCGGCCAGGAGCCGAGAGCAGGTGTTGGTCGGTGCCGGCGGCGCGGAGCCGGCCTCGCCGTACGGGCCCGGCGCCGACACCGGAGTGGCAGCTCCCGGAGCGGTGAACCGCAAGCTCGCCGGGATCGGGATGTCCGTGACCTGGCTGGCCGCCGCGCTGCTGCTCGTCGCCGTCGTGCTGCGCGGTGTCGCCGCCGGCCGCGCGCCGTGGGCCAACATGTACGAGTTCACGCTGGTCGGCACGTTCGTGGCGGTCGCGGTGTTCGTCGGGGTCAACACCCGTCGTGACGTGCGGTTCCTCGGCGCCTTCGTGACCGGGCTCGGCGTGCTGTTCCTCGTGCTCGCCCAGCAGCAGTTCTTCGTCGAGGCCATGGGCGTCCAACCCGCGCTGCAGAAGTACTGGCTCGTGATCCACGTGGGCGTCGCCATCTGCGCGACCGGTATCTTCACCGTCGCATTCGTGACGTCGGTGCTGCAGCTCCTGCGGGACGGTCGGGACAACGGCTCACCGCTGCTCGGCAGCAGGCACTGGGGCTGGCTCGACCACACGCCGGCTCCGGCGGCCCTGGAGTCGCTCTCGTTCCGCCTGAACTCGGTCGCGTTCGTGCTGTGGACCTTCACGCTCATCGGCGGCGCCATCTGGGCGGAGGACGCCTGGGGCCGCTACTGGGGCTGGGACCCCAAGGAGGTCTGGAGCTTCATCGTGTGGGTGGTCTACGCGGCCTACCTGCACGCCCGCACCACGCGCGGCTGGTCAGGGACGCGTGCGGCGTGGTTCGTCGTGGCCGGTTACGCGTGCGTGCTGTTCAACTTCACCGGCGTGAACCTGATCTTCAACGGGAAGCACTCGTACTCAGGCCTGTAAGCAGATGACCATGTACCTGCTGCCAAGATCCTCAAGATCTTGGCAGCAGGTACATGGTCATCAGTTGTTGTTCTCGGCGTCGTCGTCCTTGGCGTCCTGGTGGCCCCTGGCCTCGCGCTCGCGCTTGCGCTTCTCCTGCTCGAGCAGCCAGAGGAACTCGGGGTCGTCATCGGGGGCGACAGGGCCGGCCGGGCGGCGTGGGCCGGGCCGAGGGGAGCGCGGGGACGGAGGCGTCGGGCGGCTGCCACCGCGGCCGGGACCCGAGGGGCCCGCGTTGTTGCGGCGGGCAGTGACACGCACCACGATCCACGAGATCGCGCCCAGCAGGGGCAGGAGCACGATCAGGATCACCCAGAGCCAGCGGGGCAGTCCGGCGCGTTCGTCCTCGTCCGCGCCCCAGACGTCGGCCAGGGCATACGCCATGAGTCCGACGACGACCAGGATCAGGAGTATGCGTGCCATACCCCCCAGCCTACGGTGGACAGGGGGCGATACGTGAGCCCGTGCTGTGACCTTGCCCGCGTCGTGGTCCGTCCTGGTCCGTCGGAGTGCGCCCTGTGCGCGGCCTACCATGGTTAGGTGCCTCTTCTGATCTACTCCCTGCTCCGCCTCGCGCTGTTCGGTGTGGTTCTCGGCCTGCTCTACGTGGTGGGGCTGCGGGGCGTGCTGCTGCCGATCGTGGCGGTGGTGGTCGCGCTGGCGCTGTCGTACCTGACGCTGCGCAAGCCACGGGACGCCGCCACCCGGTGGATGGCGGGCCGGGTCGAGCGCCGCGCAGCCGAGCGTGCCTTCTCCCCGAAGCTCGACCTCGACGCGGCCCACGAGGACGCGCACCTGGACGACGAGCTCCGAGACCGCGGCTAGGCCGCGGCCAGCGCACCGGCAGTCAGAGCGACAGGCCGAACCAGAGGAGCAGGCCGTAGCCCAGCTCGTACAGGCCCGTGCCGGCCAGGACCGGGATCAGCAGCTTCCCGCGCGCCCCGGCGAGGACCGGGATGGTGAGCAGCCCCGCCGGACCGAGCAGCAGCAGCACGACGAGCGACCACGGCGCCCAGAACGCGCACACCGCGGCGAGCAGCACCGGGATCCACAGCATCGCGACGTAGGCTCGGCGGGCCCGGTGGTCGCCGAGCCGCACCGCGAGGGTGCGCTTGCCCGCCAGGACGTCGGTCGGGATGTCGCGCAGGTTGTTCACCATGAGCAGCGCGCACGCGATGAGGCCGACGCCGACGGCGCCAAGCACCGCAGGCCAGGTGATGCGGTCGGCCTGCGTGTACGTGGTGCCGAGCACCGCGACCAGGCCGAAGAACACGAACACCGCGATCTCGCCGAGCCCTCGGTACCCGTACGGCGTCTTGCCGCCCGTGTAGTACCAGGCCGCCGCCATGCACACCGCACCGACCGCGATCAGCCACCAGTGGCCCGACACCGCGCTCAGGGCGAGGCCCAGCACCGCCGCGACCCCGAACGCGGCGAACGCGGCACGCTTCACCGCGCCGGGCGCCGCCGCACCGGACGCGGTCAGCCGCATCGGTCCGACCCGGTCGAGGTCCGTACCGCGCACGCCGTCCGAGTAGTCGTTGGCGAAGTTGACCCCGACCTGCAGCGCGAGCGCGACACCCAGCGCGAGCAGCGCGGGCAGCCACGCGGAGGCGTCCACCTGGGCGGCCGCACCGGTACCGACCATGACCGGTGCCGCCGCCGCCGGCAGCGTGCGGGGCCGTGCCCCGGAGATCCACTCGGCGGCAGTCGCCATCAGGGTGTCCTTCGTTCGTGGGGTGCTGTCCGGTTCTCCGGACACTGGCGCCGCGCCTGTGCGCGGCCCTGGCGGAGGAACGAAGTCATGGTCGCACGGGTTCCCGGCCCGCCTTTCGCTCGGCCCGCACGACGGCGTCCCGCACCGCCCGGCGGTCCACCTTGCCCGGGCCCCGGGCGGGCAAGGCCGCGGTGACGTACACCCGGCGCGGAGCGGCCGGCGTCCCGAGCCGCTGCCCGACGGCGGTGCGCAGACCCGCGAGCAGCTCACCGCCGCCGTCGGTCAGGCCCTGGCCGCCGGCCGGTACGCGACCGGACAGCGCCTGCCCGACGGCGACGACGGCGACGACCGCCTGGCCCCACTCGGGGTCGGGCACGCCGACGACGCACGCCTCGCCTGGGCTGCCGAGCTCGGCCAGGTGCCCGGCGATCACGTCCTCGACGGCCGCCGGGGCGACGTTGACCCCGCCGGTGACGACGACGTCGTCGGCCCGGCCGAGGATCGTGAGGCGGCCGTCGTCGAGGCGGCCGAGGTCGGAGGTGCGGAACCAGCGAGCGCCGTCGGCGTCGGTGCGGAAGGCGGCCGCCGTAGCGGAGGGGTCGCCCACGTAGCCCTCGGCGAGCATCGGGCCGGACAGCTCGACGGCACCCGCCCCGGTCCCGGGCGTCGCGCCGGACCGGGCCCCCGGTTCGACGTCGGCGGCCCGGACGCGCACCCCGGCGAGCGGGACGCCGTCGTACACGCAGCCGCCGCTCGTCTCGGACATGCCGTAGGTCGTGACGACGTGGACGCCGGCGGCCCGGGCGCGGGCCAGCAGCGGTGCGGGTGTCGCGGCGCCGCCGACCAGGACGGCGTCGAACCGGGTGAGGGCGTCGAGGCCTGCGGTGTCACCGCCGTCGGCCGCCGTGACGAGGCGATGCAGCTGGGTGGGGACCAGGGAGACGTACGCACGCGGTCCGTGCGCCAGGAGGTCGGCGAAGTCGGTGGCGACGGCTGCGAAGTCCGCTGGGGCGAAGCGGTCCAGCGTGTCCGGGTACACGCCCTTGCCCGTCACGAGGGACCGGGTGATGACCTGGATCCCCGCGACATGGGTGGGCGGCAGGACGAGCAGCCAGCGGCCGGGGCCGCCGAGCCGTTCGTGGGTGGCTCGGGCCGAGGCGCGCAGGGCGGCGGTGCTCAGCGCGACCTCGCGTGGGTTTCCCGTGGAACCGGACGTCCGCAGCACGAGCGCGGTGCCGGGCGGCGGGACGGCGTCGGACAGCCGGGGCTGTGGGGCGTAGGCGGGACCACCGTCGAGGGCGTCCCGGACGGCGCGGACGACGTCGGTCAGGGGGTCGGTCGGTGCCACCTCACGAGGGTAAGGCTGCCCAGGCCGTGCGGGTCACGTGCGCGGCCCTCGTGACCGCCCTGGGGCTGGCCCCGGCTGCGGTCCATCGTGTCTCGATGAGAGACCTTTCATCCCGGTCTCATGACGGGTTCATGGCCGCCTAGTTGAGTGACGGTGCTGCACCGTTCGTCCCTCGACCAGAAAGCGTGGCTGCCATGAGCATTCTCGACACGTCCCCGCACACCCGTGGTTACGCCCCGCGCCCCGTCGCCGCCCCGCTGCGGGCCGCCGACGTCGCCGCCCCGGTACCCGACCCGCTCGTGCGCCGCCTGCTGCGGGCCAAGAAGGCCTACTCGACGCGGTTCGTCGCCGCGGCCGTCGAGGCGAACCCGGCGGCCTTCGATCTGATCACCGACCCGATGCGGGCGCCACGGCCGGGGGACGTCGTCCTGGCGCGCGTCGTCACCATCGGTCAGCACCGGCGCCTGGAGTCCCCGGCCTCGCGCCGCCAGACCCTGTTCGAGGGTGACGAGATCGTCGTGTCCTACGGGTCGCGCTACGCGGCGGACCAGTTCCACGCGGTCATCCCGCAGGACCTCGGACCGTGCCATCTCGCGGCGGCCGGCGGGCTCGCCTCGCGCGTCGTCGACCAGCACGCGGCGATCAAGGACGCCACCGTGATCGAGCCGATCGGGCTGCTCTCGGACGCGAACGGGGTGGTCAACCTCTCGGCCTTCGCGCCTCATCCGGTGCGCCCGGCGTCGTCGGTCAGCGGGGCGGCGCAGCGCGTGCCCGTCGTCGCCGTCGTCGGCACGTCGATGAACTCCGGCAAGTCGACGACGCTGGCCTGCCTCGCCCGGGGGCTCGCCGCCGCCGGCCGCACCGTCCACGCGGGCAAGGCGACGGGGACGGGCGCAGGCAACGACGCCCACCACTACACCGACGCCGGAGCGGACCACGTGATCGACTTCACCGACTTCGGTCTGCCCAGCACGTTCGGTCTCGCCTTCGAGGACGTGCGCGACGTGTTCGCGACGATGGCCGACGTGCTGGCGTCCCCGACAGGCCGCGGCGCCCCCGACGTCGTCCTGATCGAGATCGCCGACGGCCTCTACCAGGGCGACACGCGCCGGCTCCTCACGGACGAGGCGTTCCGCACGGTGGTCGACCGCGTCGTGTTCGCAGCAGGGGACGCGCTCGGCGCGAGCGGGGGAGTCGGCGCGCTGCGCGAGCTCGGCTGCGAGCCGTCGGTCGTGTCCGGCGTGCTCACGTCGTCGCCGCTCGCCACCGCCGAGGCCCGTGCGGCACTCGACGTGCGGGTCGTGCCGACCTTCGACCTGTGCCTGCCCTCCGTCGCGCTGAGCGCCGCGGGCCTGGCTCCCGGCCGGGACGGTCATGCGGTCGCCTGAGCCGGGCGAGCTGCCGAAGATCTTCACCGGGCCCCGCCGGACGTGGCTGCTCGGCCTGGTCGCGCTCGGGCTCGGCCAGGGCGCGCTCGGCGCGGTCAGCGCCTGGGCGCTGACCCAGCTCAGGGCAGGCAGCCCGTGGCCGACGGCGGTCGTCATCCTCAGCATCGTGGCGGCTGCCGTGGCGCTCGGCGGGCTGCGGGTGGAGGAACGGATCGTCGCGGAGCGGCTCGGCCAGGACTACGTGCGGCAGGTACGTCGCGACCTGCTGGAGGCCGAGCTCACCCCGGGCAGCCGCACCCACCTCGGCATCACCGTCGCGCGGACCACCAACGACCTCTCCAGCGTGCGCAACTGGGTGTCGCAGGGCGTCGGGCCGCTCGCAGCGGGCATCCCGCTGATCGCCGGGTCCGCCGTGGGCCTCACGATCATCGACCCGTACCTCGGGATCGGGTTCCTGTTCCCGCTCGGCGTGCTCGCCGCCGTCCTGGTGCCCTGGGCGCGGACCGCCTACCTGAAGTCGCGGCGCCTGCGGCGTGCCAGGGGCCGCATGGCCACCCGGATCGCCGACACCGTCGGGGCCTCGCAGGGGATCATCGCGGCACGGGGCGCCCGCCGAGAGCTCGGTCACATCGACACCGCGTCGGGCGTCGTCGTCGACCGTGCCGTCGACCGCTCGGTGATCGTCGGGACGATCCGGGCCGGTGGCACCGTGGCGGCGCTGCTCGCCACCCTCGCCGTCGCGGCGATCGGCGTCGTCCGAGGGCTCGACCCCGCGGTCACCATGGCCGCCATGGCCGTCGCGGGCATCGCGTCGACCCCGATCATCGACCTCGGCCGGATCGTCGAGTACCGCCAGACCTATCTGGCCGCCCGCGCAGTCCTCGGCCCGGCGCTCGCGGACGCCGCCCGTCGGCGCACCGAGCACGAGGATTCGCGCCAGCTCGCGGCGTCGGCGCCCGCGCCCGACGGCGTGGACGGGCCGGGTCTCGTGCACATGGACGTCCCCGGGCTCACCCCGCAGGACGCGCCCTTGCGTGGCGGTGGCGGTGTTCGGATCCGCCTGACCAGCGACGACCCGGAGGCGCCGCTGCGCCTGATGCGTCGCGTCGTAGGGCTCGACGCCGCCCCGCGGGGCACCACCGACGAGGTGTGGGTGGCCGGCCAGAACCTGCGGGCCGCCGCACCAGCGCGCGGCCGCGCCCTGGTGGGGCTCGCGACCAGGGGCGCCGTGTTCGAGCGCGGGCCGCTGCGGCGCGCGCTGCGCTACCGGCGCCCCGACCTGGACGACGAGACGGCCGCCGCTGTCTTCGACACCGTCGGACTCTCCGCCGACCGGTTGCCGGACGGGTTCCGCACCGAGCTGCGCGCCGGGGGCGAGCCGCTGACCACCGACGAGCGTGCCCGGCTCGCTCTCGCGCGCGCGATCTACGGTGAACCGCCGCTGCTCCTGGTCGCCGACCTGGACCGGGACCTGGACCAGGAGGGTCGCGCCCGGTTGGAGCAGATCCTGGCGGACTACCCGGGGATGGTGGTGTTCACCGGTCCGGACGACCTGGCGGGCGCGCTGGGCGCAGAGGAGGTGCGGGTCGAGGTGACGCCGGTTCCGGTCACCTCGGACGGCCGCGCGCCGGACGACGACGACTGACGGCCGTGCACGGTCCCCGCTGCGCGCTGCGTGCTGCGCCGGATGCGGTCCCCGCGGCGCGCTGGGCGCTGCGCCCAACCGCACGTTGTGCGGCCGACAGCGTCGTCGCTGCCTGCCGAGCCGCATGTTGTGCGCCGGTGGTGGCCTCCGGTCCTGCCGAGCCGCAAGTTCTACGTCCAACGGCGCCGCTCGAGCCACCGAACCGCAAGGTATGTGTCACCGGCGGCGCCGAGCCGAGAGGTACACGTCGATCGGGGCCCCTGAGGACGTGCACCTTGCGGTTCGACGCTGCCGGTGACGTGCACCTTGCGGTTCGGCGCTGCCGGTGACGTGCGCCTTGCGGTTCGGCGCTGCCGTACCTACCTGACCACGCGTACGTTGCGGTTGGCCGGCGGACGCCGTCGGTCCTAGCAGCGGCGACCGTCAGCAGTCGTTCAGTAGTAGTACGGGAAGGCGGACCAGTCCGGGTCCCGGCGTTCCAGGAACGCCTCCTTGCCCTCCACCGCTTCGTCCGTCATGTACGCCAGCCGGGTCGCCTCGCCGGCGAACACCTGCTGGCCGGCGATGCCGTCGTCGGCCGCGTTGAACGCGAACTTCAGCATCCGGATGGCTTGCGGCGACTTGGTGGCGACGATCCGCGCGTACTCGAGCGCCAGCCCCTCCAGGTCCTCGTGGGCGGCGACCTCGTTGACGGAGCCCCAGCGCTCGGCGTCGTCGGCGGAGTACTCGCGGGCGAGGAAGAACACCTCGCGGGCCCGCTTCTGCCCGATCTGGCGGGCGAAGTACGCCGAGCCGTATCCCGCGTCGAACGAGCCGACGTCGGCGTCGGTCTGCTTGAACTTGCCGTGCTCGCGACACGCGACCGTGAGGTCGGCGACGACGTGCAACGAGTGCCCGCCACCCGCGGCCCAGCCGTCCACGACAGCGATCACCACCTTGGGCATGGTCCGGATCAGGCGCTGGACCTCCAGGATGTGCAGGCGGCCGGCCTGGGCCGGGTCGATGGAGTCGGCGTTCTCGCCCTCGGCGTAGCGGTAGCCGTCGCGGCCGCGGATGCGCTGGTCACCGCCGCTGCAGAACGCCCAGCCGCCGTCCTTGGGGGAGGGGCCGTTGCCGGTCAGGAGCACCGTGCCGACGTCGGACGTCATGCGCGCGTGGTCCATGACCCGGTACAGCTCGTCCACCGAGTGCGGGCGGAACGCGTTGCGGACCTCTGGCCGGTCGAACGCGATGCGGACCACGGGCAGATCGCGGGGCTCGGGACCGCTGCGGTCGACGCCGCGGTGATACGTGAGGTCGGTCAGGTTCTCGAAGCCGGACACCGTGCGCCAGCGCTGCGGGTCGAACGTCTCGGAGACTTGCTGGGGGAGTTCGGTGCTCGTGCTCACGCGGGCAAGCCTAGTTGGGGCAGTGCGCCGGAAGGCGGGAACGGTCGGTCCTCGTCCCGCCGATGCTGGGCTGTCCGGGCTGGTAACGAGCCGAGGAACGTGAGTTCGGTCCGATGGGATGAGATCGGTCGGTCAACCGACCGAAGTCATCCGGCGCCTGCGGTTGGCTCAAGGACAAGTACGGGGTGTCCTGGCAGGTGATCCCCCAGGAGCTCGAACAGCTCT
>NZ_JBEZZF010000072.1:0-26542 GCF_040639055.1 Promicromonospora sp. NPDC023987
GTCCCGCGGGGGTTCGCCACCCTGTGGTCCTCTCCGATATTGACTTCGGGTACCGAAGCCTGCTGGATTCGGTACCCGAAGTCATTCTCGAAGCGGACAGCTCGCCGGCTCGGCCGATGAGTCAGTCGCGGAAGGTGTCGATCCGCGCGCCGAGCTCGATGAGGCGCTCGGCCAGCTGCTCGTAGCCGCGCGCGATGATGTCGACGTCGCGCAGCACCGACGTCCCCGTGGAGGCGAGCATCCCGAGGAGGATGACGACGGCCGGCCGCAGGGCCGGAGGGCAGCTCACCTCGGCGCCGCGCCAGCGCGTCGGGCCGGTGACCTGGAGCCGGTGGGCGTCCATGAGCTGCACGTCCGCGCCCAGGCGGGTGAGGTCCGTGAGATGGATGGCGCGGTTCTCATAGACCCAGTCGTGGATGAGCGTGCTGCCCGTGGCCCGTGCCGCGATGACGGCGAAGAACGGCAGGTTGTCGATGTTCAGCCCGGGGAACGGCATGGAGTGGATCTTGTCGATCGGGGCGCGCAGCTCGCTCGGGTGCACCGTGACGTCGACGAGCCGGGTGCGGCCGTTGTGCGCCAGATATTCCGGGGTGATCGTGTGCTTCTGGCCCATCTCGGCGAGGGTGGCGAGCTCGATCTCCATGAACTCGATCGGTACCCGCGACACGGTGATCTCGGACCCGGTCACGATCCCGGCGGTCAGCAGGCTCATCGCCTCTACCGGGTCCTCGGAGACCGTGTACTCGACGTCCGTCTCGAACCGGGTGCGCCCGTGCACACGCAGGGTCGTGGTGCCGATGCCCTCGATGCGCACGCCCAGCAGCTCCAGGTAGAAGCACAGGTCCTGGACCATGTAGTTGGGGCTCGCGTTGCGGATGGTGGTGACGGCGTCGCGACCGGCGGCCGCCATCAGTGCGTTCTCGGTGACGGTGTCACCGCGCTCGGTGAGCACTATCGACAGGTCGCCGGTGCCGGGCGTGGCCGTCGCCTGGTAGTGCCCTGCGGTCGCGACGACGTCGAGGCCGAAGGGGCGCAGCGCGATCATGTGCGGCTCGACGGTGCGCGTGCCGAGGTCGCAGCCTCCGGCGTACGGCAGCTCGAAATGCGGCTCGAGCCCGAGCAGCGGGCCGAAGAACATGATGATCGAACGGGTCCGCACCGCGGCGTCGACGTCGATGGCCGCCAGGTCGAGCGACTCGGGGCGGACGATCTCGAGGTCGCGCCCGTTCGGGGCCCACGTGGCGCGTACGCCGATGGAGCGCAGGACGTCGAGGATGCGGTCGACCTCGACGATCCGGGCGACGTTGCGCAGCACCGTGCGACCGTGGTTGAGGAGCGACGCGCACAGCAGCGCCACGGCCCCGTTCTTGGACGAGTTCACCTCGATCGTGCCCGAGAGCTGGTGCCCGCCCTCGATGCGCAGGTGCGTTCGCCTGGCTGCGCCGGCGGTGATGAGCTCGGAGTCGAGAGCGGCACTGATCCGGCCGATCATCTCAAGGCTGAGATTCTGTGCACCCTGCTCGATCCGGTGCACGGCGCTCTGGCTCGTGCTCAGCCTTTCGGCGAGCTGCGCCTGGGTGAGGCCACGGTGCTGACGAGCACCACGGACCAGGGATCCTACCTGTGCGGCGTCCACCACGGGAATCGATCCGGTGAGTGGGCGGTCGGGGCTGGTGATAGTCACGATGACGACTGTAACTCATATGTGAGATACGGCTACCGTTCGTCGCCGACATCACAGTAGCCCGTCGTCGCCTCAGAGGTCGAAGAGCGTGGGCTGCTCCAGGAAGACGCCCTCCGTCTCCAGCATGCGCAGCTTGGTGCGCGGCCCGCCGCGGGCGGAGAACCCGCCGACCCTGCGGCCCGCTGCCAGCACGCGGTGGCACGGCACGATCGGCGGGAACGGGTTGCGGCCCATCGCCTGCCCGACCGCCTGCGCTGCCCCCGGTGCGCCGAGCTCCGTCGCCACCTCACCGTACGTGCGGGTCTCGCCCGGCGGGATGGCCCGCACCACCTCGTACACGCGGCGGTCGAAGTCCGGGACGGCGCTCATGTCCAGGGGGATCTCGGCGAGGTCCCCGACGCCGTCGCCGAGCAGGCGGGTCAGCGCCGCGACCGCAGCGGCAACAGGTGCGGACGAGGCCTCGACGGAACCCGGGTACCAGTCGCGAACGGCGTCCCGGACCTGGTCGGCGCCACCGTGGGGCAGCGCCGAGCCGACGACCTCCGCGTTCTCGTTCCAGACGAGCGCGCACTCGCCGATCGCCGTCGGGATCACTGCGAACTCGAGCGTGTTGCGATCCATGCGCCACACCCTAGGCGGCGCCTCTGACAAGGGGTCCGTGCGGTGCTTGCTCAGTGCCAGATCGAGGCGATCGGCATGGCCCAGATGCGATCTCCCAGCGGATAGGTCGAGTCGCCCGTGTGGAAGACGACCCCTCGCTTGAATGTGCTGCCGAGGGAGTCTCTCAGCCACTCGAGGTGGCGCGCTGCCTGGGGCTTCACTGCGTTCGCCGCCTTGATCTCGATGCCGACGACGGAGCCTCCCGGACCCTCGAGGAGAAGGTCGACCTCGTGAGATCCATTCGAGTCCCGGAGGTGGAAGGCGTCGACCCGAGGGTGGCTCAGTGCTACGAGCGGGAGAATCTGTGCGGCGACGAACGTGTCGATGATTCGGCCCAGAAGATCGCCGCTCGACAGAATCGCGTTCCTGTCGGCACGGAGAAGGCTTGTCGCGAGACCGGTGTCGGCGACGTAGAGCTTCTGGCTTCTGACAAGTCGCTTGAGACGGTTGGAGCTCCATGCAGGAACTCGTTCGATGATGCGAAGGTCGTCGAGCAGGTCGAGGTAGGTGTGGGCGGTCCGGCCGTCGATACCAGCCGCCTCCGTCAAGGTCTTGGCTTGTGGAACGCCGCCTGTCGACAGCGCGACGGCGTGGAGCAGCGCCGCGAGACGATCGGGCGAGCGCACCTCGGCAAGGGCTGAGACGTCCCGGTGTACAAGCTGGTCGACGTATCCGGGATACCAGGCGCCCCGCGCGCGTTCCGTGAGGTGGAGGGCTTCGGGGAAGCCGCCCTGGATCGCGTACTCGACGTAGTCAACAATGGTCGGTGCTGCCCGGAGGGTTGCTGGAACTGGGTCGTCGTCGGAGAAGAGCTGCCGCAGGAAGGCTCCTGCGTTCGGCGAGGCCTCGATCTCGCCGCGAGCAAGGCTGTGCATTCGGAACGGGACGACTCGTCCTGTCCCGGGCCAGACTGCTTCCGTCCGACGCGCACGCACGCTGCCGGTGATGAGGAAGCTCCCACCTCCGGAGCCGGAGTCGATGGCACGTTTGATCGCAGCGAGCGAAGCGGGGACTTCCTGCCACTCGTCGACCAGTGTCGGCAGGTCCTGTGCTGCAAGTAGCGCGTCGGGGGCAGCTGCGAAGGCTTGTGCGCGCTGCTCGTCATCCAGGCGCAGGATCGATGACGCCCGCCGTGCCGCCGTCGTGGTCTTGCCACAGGCGCGTGGTCCTGTGAGCATGACGGCCGCCAGCTCGGGAAACACCTCGTCGAGCACCGTGTCGATGTATCGTTCCACGTAATCTGCCACGTCCACCTCCTGATGTAGTTTTAGCAGGGGCGCTGATGCAGTTTTAGCACAGCATCTGATGTAGTTCTAGCAGGGGCGCCAATGCGGATCGAGCAGCGATCCGATGGGCCGGGCAGGAGCGCCGAGGCCACCCGACCGGCCATGGTCCTCCATCGACGGGCGGTCAGGCAGCGTGCGCGAACGCGCGGCGAACCCGGCCCGGCGTCGTGCCGAGCGTTGCCCGGACGGTCCGGGTGAGGTGCGCCTGGTCGGCGAAGCCCAGATCCCCGGCGAGGGCGGCCAGATCGGCATCCCCCGCCTCGAGCCGGTCGAGGGCCCGGCTCACGCGCACCCGGTTGCGGAACTGCGTGAGGCTGGTGCCGGTCTCGGCCTGGAACACCCGGCTGAGGTGGGCCGGCGACGCACCCAGCGCACGGGCCAGGCTCACCAGGTCGCCGGACATGGGCGCGGCGTCGAGGACGGCGGCCCGCGCCCGCGCGACCAGGCGGGCCCGGGCGGTGCGGGCGGCCGGTGTGCGGGCCGAGGCGGGGGCGCCGTCCGACGCCGCGGTGCGAGCCGCGGCGGCCACCGTCCGGACGAGGCGTTCTGCGGGGTCTGCCGCGTCGTGCGCCGTGCGGAGCAGCAGCCGGTGGGCGAGTTCGGTGGCACCGTCGACCCGCACGACGGCCGACGGGGGCCGGTCGCCGGCGATCTCCTGCCAGAGCGTGGGGCCGACCGAGACGAACGTGCACACGTCGCCACCCGACGGGTGTGCGAACCGCTGCTCCCGCCCCGGTACCTGGGCGTAGCCTCGCGTGACGTCCACCGACTGCTCGACGCCCGCGCTCGCCAGCCGGAAGTGTCCGCGCCGAGGCAGGACCAGCCCGAACGTGTCGGCCGGCTCGGCCGCGGACCACCCGGGGTGCTCGTCGGAGCACTCCACGACCCGCACCGAGTACTCGGGTGCGGTGAGGACCGGTGTGGAGCGGCGCACGAGCCCACCGTAGGCGTACTCACCGACACTCCCGCCGCGACGACGAAGACAGCCGCGGCCACGGCAGTGCGCGGTCGCGCCGTCGCCGTCGGGCAAGGATGTTCAAGACCCGAGAAACCCGCCGCCGGACGCTGGGACCATGCGAAAGCCCCTGCTCCTCGTGGTGCTCCTCACCGCACAGACCATGGCCTCGATGGACGCTTCCATCGCCAACGTCGCCCTGCCGGCCATGCGACGGGATCTGGACGCGACGGGAGCGATGCAGCAGCTCGTGCTGTCGGGGTACCTGCTCGCCCTCGCGAGCCTCATCGTCACCGGGGCGCGGCTCGGCGACCTGTTCGGCCACCGCAGGCTGTTCCGGTGGGGGCTGGCGGTCTTCACCGTGGCGTCGCTGGCCTGCGGCCTGGCTCCCACGCCGGGCGTCCTGGTCGCGGCGCGCGTCGTGCAGGGGGCAGGGGCGGCGCTGCTGGTGCCTCAGGTGTTCTCCCTCATCCAGCACCACTTCGAGGGCGCTGCCCGTCGGCGCGCCGTCGGCGTCTACTCCATGGTGCTCGCGCTCGGGGTCGCGCTGGGCCAGGTGCTCGGCGGGCTCCTGGTGTCGGCGGACCTGGCCGGGCTGTCGTGGCGACCCGTGTTCCTGGTGAACGTGCCCGTGGGCGTGGTGATGCTCGTCGCGGTCGGACGGGTGCTGACGTCGGCCGGCGGCGTCCGGCGGGCCGGGCCGGTGCGGGCGCGCGATCTCGACGTGCCGGGCGTCGTGGTCCTCGCCCTCGGTATGGGAGCGTTCACGGGATCGCTCACGCTGGGACGCGAGGCGGGATGGCCGGGGTGGGCGGTGGGCGCGCTCGCTGGCTCGACGGTGCTGCTCGCGTGGTTCGTGCGGCACCAGGTACGGACGGCGCGGCCCCTGCTCGACCTTGCCGTGCTGCGTCCGCACGGCATGCGACCCGGCTTGCTCGCGTGCGCCGTCGTGATGGGCTGCTACGCGGCCTTCCTGTTCGTCTTCACGCTGCACGTGCAGACCGGGCTGGGCTGGACGGCGCTCGCGGCCGGCCTCGCGTTTCTGCCGTACACGGTCGGGTTCGCGGGCCTGAGCCTGACCTGGGCGCGGATGCCGGAACGTGTGGTCCGTCGGCTGCCGACAGCCGGGCCGATCGTGCTCGCGGCCGTTGTCGCCGTCGTCGCGACCGGAGCTTCGCCGTGGCACCTCGCGCCGCTCCTGGTGCTGGCCGGCGCCGGCCACGCGGCCGGGTACAGCCCACTGATCGCCGGGCTGTCCGACCTGGCCCCGCCCGGCAGGGCGTCCGCGCTCTCGGCGCTCAACACCACCGGCCCGCTGGTGGCGCAGACCGTGGCGATCGCCGTGATCGGCGGGGTCTACCTGTCCTCGACCATGTCCTGGGCGCTGATCACGACAGCGGCGGTACTCCTGACCGGGTCGGCCTGCGCGGCGGTCGCCGGCCGCACGGACCGTCCGGCAGACGCCGGGACGGGCACCGGCGCCGAGTCCGTCAGTCGGTGACCCAGCGGGCCGCGAGCCTGCTGGCCTTCTCGGTCGCGTCGGGTCCGCTGCTCGCGGACGCCGCGATGTCGCCGGCCGCCGCCAGGCCCGCCGCGAAACCCACGGCGTAGGTGGTGACCGGTGCGGCAGGCCGGGCGACGGCGTGGGCGGCGTCGCGGGCCAGGTCGAGCACCGCCGGCACGTCGATGGTGCCCGGGGGAAGATCGAGCTCGGCCTCCAGGGCTTCCACCCAGCTGTCCAGGTCTGTCATCTCGGGTCCTTCCGGTCGTCGTCGGTTCCCCGCGCAGGCCCATCTGCCGTGGCGTCGAAGCGGGCCGCTTCCGCCGCGGCGCCGAGCCGGGCAGCATCCGCAGGGGTGTCGATGTCGTCGCTCCAGCCTGCCGGGTCCGGCACCTCCGTGCAGGGCAGCCCACCGACCAGCCGCCGCATGGCGGCGCCATCCACCTGGATCTCGCCCAGGACGCGGTCGAGCGCCGCACGGCGGTACAGCCCGACCAGCCACTGGGGGCGGCCGTCGCGGACCAGGTAGGCGCCGTCGACGGGTTCACGTGAAACGGTCCGCTCGAGGAACCCGATGGCCTCCGCGGCGTGCGGCACGTCGACCGCCAGCAGCAGCACCCACGGTGCGCTCGAGGCAGGGACGGCGCGCAGCCCTGCCGCCACACCCGCGACCGGACCGCCGAACGGGGGGTCCTCCTGGGTGAGCACGAGACGCGGACCGGGCTCACCGGCAGCCGGGCCCGGCAGCGACTCCGCGAGCTCCGGCGGGCCCACCACCACGACGGCACGCGCCCGGGTGCTCGCCTCGAGCGCCCGGTCGAGCAGGCGTGCGCCGTCGACGACGAGGCCCGCCTTGGACGCCCCGCCGAGCCGCGCGGCCCGGCCACCGGCCAGGACCACCGCGTCGTACGCGACACCGGCGACGTCCGTCATCGGAGCATCAGCACCTGGACGGAGTCGCCGGCGCACACCTTCTCCACGCCGGGCGGCACGAGCGCCAGGCCGTCGGCGGCGGCGAGCGCCGACAGCGCGTGATGGGACCCCGTCGGCACGACGCCGACGGCGCTCGCGGTGGTGCCGGCCCCCGCGCCGCCGTCGGGCATTGGGACCAGACGGACCGGGACGACGCGCAACCGCCCGGGCGCGCCGGCCCAGCCGGCGGCGGCGGCAAGGGCCACCGGCCGCGGTCCCCCGGGAGCCTTCTCGCCCCGCAGCCGGTCGATCGCCGGGCGCGCGAACAGCTCGAACGACGCGTACGCCCCCACCGGGTTGCCCGGCAGCGCGAGCCACGGCACGCCGCGCCAGCGGGCCAGGGCCTGGGGCTTGCCTGGGGACATCGCGACGGTGGCGACGTCGACGTCGGTCAGGCCAGAGCCGCCGTCCGAGCCGGGACCCGACGCCGCCAGGACCTCCCGCACCACGTCCGCCGCGCCCGCCGAGACACCGCCGGCGGTCACGATCAGGTCGGCTCCCGAGCGTCCGGCACCGCCGGCCGGGCGCACGGCGTCGTCGAGTGCGGCACGGAGGGCCGCCGGGTCGTCGGGCACCGGTCCGAGCCGGACGACGTCGGCGCCGGACGCCCGGGCCGCCGCCGCGAGCATCGGCCCGTTGGAGTCGGTGATCTGCCCGGGTCCGAGCGGCTCGCCGGCCGGCACCAGCTCGGACCCGGTGGACAGAACGGCGACCAGCGGCCGGCGTCGGACCAGGACACGCACCGTGCCCGACGCCGCCAGGGCGCCCACGAGCGGGGCCGTCACCGCCGTCCCGGCATGCGCGAGGAGGTCCCCCTGCCGGACGTCCTCGCCCGCGCCCCGGACGTGCGCCCTGGGCCGCCGGGCGAGCGTCACCGACGACTCCGACCGGGGTGCGCCCGCGACGAACCGGCCGGTCGAGGTGTGCTCGACGGGGACCACCGCGTCGGCACCGGACGGGAGCGGGGCACCGGTCATGATCCGCAGGGCCTGTCCAGGGCCGACCTCGGCCAGGTCGCTCTCGCCCGCCGCGACGTCGCCAGTCACCTGGAGGGTCACCGGGCTGCCGTCGGGCGGCAGGTCCGCGAGGCGCACGGCGTACCCGTCCATCGCCGCACCGTCGAAGGGCGGGACGGAGGACGCGGCGCACAGGTCTTCGGCAAGTACCGAACCGAGCGCGTCCTCGAGGTCCCGTTCCACGGCTCGCGGCGGCGTGACCAGGACGAGCACGCGCTCGACATGCTCGGTGACGCTGCGCGCCTGCGGCTCCATGGGTCCGACCATAGGACAGGAGGGAGCCGGTGCTGGTTTCCGAGCCCGCACAGCCTGCCGAGGTGCACGGTGAGCGGCGATAATCTCGCGCATGCGCCTCCACCACATCCAGGTTGCCTGCCCGCGCGACGGCGAGGACCTCGCCCGCCGCTTCTACGGGGACGGCCTCGGCCTGACCGAGGTCCCCAAGCCCGAGGCGCTCGCCGGTCGCGGCGGCTGCTGGTTCCGGGACTTCGACGAGGACGGCCGCACGACCGCCGAGATCCACGTCGGCGTCGAGGACCCGTTCACGCCCGCGCGCAAGGCGCACCCGGCACTCGTGGCCGACGACGTCGCGCACCTCGAGTCGGTCGGCGCCCGTCTGGTGCGCCTCGGGTTCGAGATCACGTGGAAGGACCGCCACACCTTCGACGGCTACGAGCGCTTCCACGCGTTCGACGGTGCGGGCAACCGCGTGGAGGTGCTGACGCCGGTCGGGTGACGCTCAAGGCAGCTTCGTCACCAGTGCGTCGAACATCGTGTCAAGAGGGCTGAGGTCACCGGCAGCAGCGGCGTGACACGCGGCGTCGTTGACCTCGCCCGGTACGTCGCGCCAGTCGAGGAGGTAGCCCGCGTCCCGCACCAATCGGCCCCAGAAGTGGCACCGATGAGGTTGCGTAAGACGCCGGTCTGTTGGTCGATGTAGGGATCGTGGAACTCACTCAAGGCCGTAGCGTGCCCGTGTGATGCGGACGAGCTCGTCCTCGTCGATCTTGCCGCTCACAAAGGCGACGGCGTCCGAGCGCGCAGCATCTGTGACCGGGAGACCCTCCATCTTGTTGCTGTGCATCGCCTCTTCGACGATCCGCAACCGTTCAGCTCGTTGCATGGTTCGAAATGCGATGACGTCGATCATCGCCACGCGTCGGTACGAGTTGACCTTCGTGAACGGGATCTGACCGGACTCGAGCAGTTTGACGAGTGTCGGGCGGGAAACCCCAAGTATGTCCGCGGCTTCCTGGGTGGAGAGCATGCGTGCCTGATCCATGAGCGTGACCGAACTGCCAGCCCGCAGGGACCTGGTCGCGGAGTCGAGCAGCCGGCGCAGCTGTTCTGGAAGATCGACGGCCTCGCCGCTCTCCGTGTGAAGCGATAGGTGGCCAGGCTCGGAGAGGAGCTCGCCGATCTGGGTCAGTGCCTCCAGATCCTCCACTGACGGCGTGATCGTGTTCTCATCGATCGTCGACATGACACCACCGTAAGTCGAAAAAGTCGAAACTTCCAGACGTGCTGCGAGATCGCGACCGGCATGGCAGGGCAACCGCTCACACCGTGAGGCGGCGCCCTGTGCGTTCTTCCTTACGGTCGATTAACTGCGCTTTGTCAGGCGATGAAACACCGCCTCCCTAGGTTCATGGCGTCGGTCCGACGTCGGGCCGGTCCCGGATCCGGCACCTGTCGGTCCGAGCGCGCCCGGCGTCGTCGGGCATACGCCCATGCAGGGAGGACGACGTGTCCACTCCGACAGCACGCGATGACCAGGCCCAGGCCGCGAGCGAGCCCGCCGGCTCGACCGCCACGGGCACCACGGCCGGCACCCCCGAGACGGGATCAAGATCGGCCGTCCAGCGGTACACCGGCCGTTGGATCGATCACTGGGACCCCGAGGACAAGACCCTCTGGGAGGACGGCGGACGCCGGACCGCCCGCCGCAACCTCGTGCTCTCGATCTTCGCGGAGTTCCTCGGGTTCGGCGCCTGGGCCCTCTGGTCGATCGTCGTGCCGCAGCTGCCCGCTGCGGGCTTCGACCTGACCGTCGACCAGATGTTCTGGCTCATCTCCGTGCCCGCCCTCGTCGGCGCGACGCTCCGCATTCCTTACACGTTCGCGGTCCCCCTGTTCGGCGGCCGCAACTGGACCATCGTCTCGGTGCTGCTCCTCCTGCTGCCGATCGGCGCGCTGATCCGCACCGTCGGAGACCCGACCACCCCGTTCCCCGTGCTGCTCGGTGCGGCGGCGCTCGCGGGCCTGGGCGGCGGCAACTTCGCGTCCTCGATGGCGAACATCTCGTTCTTCTTCCCCGAGAAGGAGAAGGGCGCTGCCCTCGGCTGGAACGCCGCCGGCGGCAACATCGGCACGGCTGCCGTGCAGCTCGCGGTCCCGCTCGTCATCGTGACCGGGTCGGGCGTCGCGCTCGACCGGGCCGGGCTCATCTTCATCCCGTTCATCCTGCTCGCCGCGTTCCTCGCCTGGCGCTGGATGGACAACCTCAGCACCGCCAAGGCGGACCCGCGGTCGTTCGGTGTGGCGGTCCACGACAAGCACACATGGATCATCAGCTTCATCTACGTCGGCACGTTCGGTTCGTTCATCGGGTATGCGGGAGCCTTCCCGACGCTGCTCAAGGGCGAGTTCCCCGACGTCGCGCTGCCGCTCGCCTTCATGGGCGCACTCGTGGGGTCGATCGCCCGCCCGCTCGGCGGCATCCTCGCCGACCGCGTCGGCGGCACGGTCATGACCATCGCCTCGTTCGGCGTGATGGCGCTCGGTGCCATGGGCGCGATCTGGGCCCTCGGATCCGGCAGCTTCCCCGTGTTCTTCGGGTCCTTCCTCCTCCTGTTCATCGCAACGGGCGTCGGCAACGGCTCGGTCTACCGGATGATCCCCGCGGTCTTCCGGGTGAGCGGCGCGACGGCGAAGGCAGCGGCCGGGTGCATCGGCATCGCCGGCGCGATCGGCGCGTTCGGCGGGTTCCTCATCCCTCGCGGGTTCGCGCTGTCCACCTCGGTGGCCGGGTCGCTCGTGCCGGCGCTGTGGCTGTTCATCGGGGTCTACGCCGTGATGGCGTTCGTGTGCTGGTTCGTCTACGGACGCGGCGCCATGGCAGAGGCTCGGGTCTGACCATGCTCGCTTCCCCCGGAACCACCGTCGACTCGCACTGCCCCTACTGCGCCCTGCAGTGCGGGATGACGCTGACGCGGCCCCGAGCGGACGTAGCGGGCGCACCCGAGGTGCAGCCTCGCGACTTCCCCACCAACCGGGGCGGCCTGTGCCAGAAGGGGTGGACGTCGGCGGCGGTGCTCGGGGCGTCCGACCGGCTCGTCACCCCGCTGGTCCGGGCCGACTCCGGCGAGCTGGAGCCCGTGGCCTGGGACGTGGCGCTCGACCTGGTCGCGTCCCGGCTCGCCGCCCTGGCCGCAGAGCACGGGCCCGAGTCGGTGGCCGTGTTCGGCGGGGGCGGCCTCACGAACGAGAAGGCATACGCGCTCGGCAAGTTCGCGCGGACAGCCCTGCGCACCCCGAACATCGACTACAACGGGCGGTTCTGCATGGCCTCGGCGGCGGCCGGGATGAACCGGTCCTTCGGCGTCGACCGCGGCCTGCCCTTCCCGCTGGCCGACGTCGGGGGTGCGCAGGCGGTGCTGCTCCTCGGCTCGAACCTGGCGGAGACCATGCCGCCGGCCGTGCAGCACCTCGCGGAGGCGCGGGCGGCGGGTGGGCTCGTCGTCGTCGACCCGCGGCGGTCCGCGACGGCGCGGCTCACGGGGGACCCTTCGACGGGCACGGGCCAGCGACCCGCCTCGGCGCAGCCCGCCGAGGGTGTGCACCTCGCGCCCGTCCCGGGCACGGACCTCGCCGTCCTGCTCGGCCTCCTGCACGTGGTGCTCGCGGAAGGTCTCGCCGACCGCGAGTACCTCGCGGAGCGCACCACAGGGTTTGACGACGTCGCCCGGTCGGTCGCCGGCTGGTGGCCCGAGCGCGCCGAGTCCGTGTCGGGCGTCCCCGCCGACGAGCTCCGGCGCGTGGCCAGGCTCCTGGCCGCGGCCGCTCCGGTCCACGGCGGCGCCGGCGCGTACGTGCTGACCGGCCGCGGCGTCGAGCAGTCCACGCAGGGCACCGCGACCGTCACGGCGTCGATCAATCTCGCGCTCGCGCTGGGCCTGCCTGGCCGAGTCGGTTCCGGTTACGGCGCCATCACCGGGCAGGGCAACGGGCAGGGCGGCCGCGAGCACGGGCAGAAGGCCGACCAGCTCCCCGGCTACCGCAAGATCGACGACCCGGCGGCGCGCGAGCACGTCGCCGCCGTCTGGGGCGTCGACCCGGAGACCCTGCCCGGACCGGGGATGCCGGCCGTGCAGCTGCTCAGGTCCCTCGGCACGCCGGCCGGGCCGCGCGCGTTGCTCGTGCACGGGTCGAACCTCGTGGTCAGCGCGCCCAACGCCGGCAGCGTCATCGAGCGGCTGAAGAGTCTCGACCTCCTGGTCGTCTGCGACTTCGTCCCGAGCGAGACGGCGCTGCTGGCCGACGTCGTGCTTCCCGTGACCCAGTGGGCAGAGGAGGAAGGCACCATGACGTCGCTCGAGGGCCGGGTCATCCGCCGTCGGGCCGTCGTGGCGCCGCCGGGCGAGGCCCGCTCGGAGCTGTGGATCCTCGCCGAGCTGGCGCGCCGGCTCGGCGCGCCCGAGTCCCTGGCCTTCCCGGCCGACCCCGCCGTGGTGTTCGCCGAGCTGGCCCGCGCCTCCGCGGGCGGCCCCGCCGACTACTCCGGGCTCTCCCACGCCCGGCTCGACGCCGACGAGGCGTCCGGCGGCCCTGGCCTGTTCTGGCCGGTCCCGGAGGCTCCCTCAGGCACCGCCGACGCCGGAGCCTCGGTACAGCACGCCGGGACGCCCCGGATGTTCCTCGACCGGTTCGCGACGCCGGACGGGCGGGCCCGGATGGTCGCCGTCGACCACCTGGGGCCGAGCGACGACGTACGGGCCGACGCCCCGTTCTACCTGGTCACCGGCCGGGTGCTGCAGCACTACCAGTCGGGCGCGCAGACGCACCGCGTCCCGGAGCTGGAGCGTCTGGTGGCTGAGCCGTACGTCGAGCTGCACCCGGTCCTGGGGTCCCGCATCAGTGTGCCCGACGGCGCCCGCGTGCGCCTGACCAGCTCGCGAGGCCGGGTCGAGGCGACGGCCCGCTGGACCGACGCCGTCCGGCCCGACACCGTCTTCATGCCGTTCCACTGGAGCGGCATCGGGTCCGTCAACCAGGTGACGACCGACGCGACCGACCCGATCTCCGGGATGCCGGAGTTCAAGGTCTGCGCCGTGGACCTCACGCCAGTGCCCGGCACCCAACGGAATGACGCTCGCCGAACGAAGGAACTCTCGACATGAACCTACGTGTCCCCGTGAAGGTCGTCGTGGTGGGCTTCGGGATGGTCGGCTCGCGGCTGGTGGACGAGCTGCTGCGCCGCGAGCCGGAGGCGTTCGACATCACGGTGCTCGGCGCCGAGCCCTACGAGCCGTACAACCGGGTGCTGCTGAGCGACGTCGTGGCAGGGCGCACCGACATCGCCGCCATCACGATGTCGTTGCCCGACGGCGCCCGGGTGACCGTGCGCCGCGGCGTCACCGCGACGTCGATCGACCGGGCGTCTCGCCTGGTGACCGCCGACGACGGCACGACCCACCCGTACGACCACGTCGTGCTCGCGACCGGTGCGGCGGCCCGCATCCCGCCGATCCCTGGCCTGCGCACGGCCGACGGCGGCCTGCCCGCCGGGGTCCACGCGCTCCGGAACCTCGACGACGCCCGCGAGATCGTGGCCGCCACCGTGAACTCTCCCCGCGCCGTGGTGGTCGGGGGCGGCGTGCTGGGGCTGGAGGCCGCCGTCGGGCTCGCGGGCCGTGGCCTGAGCGTGACACTGATCCACAACACGCACTCCCTCATGGAGCGCCAGCTGGATCCGGAGGCCGCCGACGTGGTCCGGACCGGTCTCGAAGAGCAGGGCGTCACCGTGCTACGGAGCCGTCGGCTCAGAGAGGTGCTCGTGGCGGGCGGGCGCGCCGTGGGCGTCCGGGTCGAGCGCGGCTCGGGAGGGCGCGAGGAGGTCGTCGACGAGGTGGTCGCCGCCCGACTGATCGTCCTCTCCATCGGCACGGTGCCGGAGACCGGGCTCGCCGCGACGGCAGGGCTGTCGACGGATCGCGGCATCGTGGTCGGTCACGACCTCGCCAGCCCCGACGACCCGCGCGTCCACGCGATCGGCGACTGTGCGCAGCCGCCGGACGGGTCGCGCGGGCTCGTCGCCGAGGGCTGGGACCAGGCCCGCCGCCTGGCGGAGCTGCTGGTCTCGCTGATCGAGCCGTCGCTGGCCGCTTGGTCGGCGGTCGAGTCGGCGGTCGAGCCGGTCTCCCGGCCGGTCGAGGCTCCGCCGGTCGAGCCCGTCGAGGCAAGGACCCACCTCCGTCTGCCGCGCGTCGGAGCCCAACCCAGCATGGCCGTGCGCCTCGGCGCGCTGCTGGCGGGGGGTGCCACCACGCGAGCCCAGTCGGACCGGGGGATCGAGACGCGGGGGACCGACGTCGTGAAGGTCAAGGCCGGTGCGCTCAGCGTCACCACGATGGGGGTCTGCGGGCCGTCGCGCCCCGACGGCGCCACCCAGCGCGCGGTGCGCCTGGCCGACCCTGCGGCCGGCCGGTACGTCGAGGTGGTGGTGGCTGACGGCCTGCTCGTGGGTGCGACCTGCGTGGGGGATCCGCGCGTCGCCGCCGACCTCACCGCCGCCTACACCCGCCGTACGCCCGTCCCGCTCGACCCTGCCTTCCTGCTGCTGACGCCGGTGATGCCCGCGGCGGCTCCGGCATCGTCCCCCGAGCACATGCCGGAGGACGCGGTGGTGTGCCGCTGCAACGGCGTGACCAAGGGCGACATCGCCGACTCGTGCGAGGCGGGCGCGCACACGGTCGACGACGTCGCGCGCGACACGCGGGCGACGACGGGCTGCGGCTCCTGCAAGGACGCGGTGTGCGGTCTGGTGGACTGGCTCAGCGAGGAGGTAGTCCCGGAGCCGGCGTGACCGAGAGTCGCCTACCCAGCGATTGCGTCCATAAGTCGCAACAGATCCGGGCCCGATCGCTGAGTAGGCGCGCTGGGGGTCAGCGCGGGCTCAGGGTGTCCCGCGCCGGGGCGGGGGCCCATCGGTCCGGGTCCACTCCAGCGTGTAGCGGAAGAACAGCCGGCGGCGGAGCCGTGCGCCCGGGAGCACGCCGCGCACCGCTCCGGAAATCTCCGCGAACGTCTCTGCCGGGTCGCGCATCGGCAGCGGCGGGCCGCCGTCGTCCACAGGCTCGGTTACGGGCTGTGGATGTTTGATCAGCCCGACCAGCGGGTTGAGCAGGGAGGACGGGAGATCCCAGGCGAGGTCGGTCAGCGTCTCCACCCGCGCCAGGCCGACGACGAGCAGCCGGCCGCCCGGCGTGAGCAGGTCGGCCGCGTGGCGCAGGGCTGCCTCCAGCGGCAGGTGATGCAGCACGGCGACCATGGTGATCGTGTCGAACGTGCCGCCGACCTCCTCGAACCGGGCGTGGCGCACGCTCACCGCCGGGTCGCCGGCGAAGCGCTCGGCCGAGACGGAGGCCATGGCGGCATCGGCATCCACGCCGAGGACCTCGTCGAAGCGTCCCCGCAGCCGGCTCAGCAGGAGACCGGCGCCGCAGCCGACGTCGAGCGCCCGTCGACGTCGGGCCGGGAGCCGCCGCAGGATCCAGCCGTGGAAGTGGTCGTTGTGGCTCCACGGGTGCCTGTCGTTGACCCGGCGGAGCCAGCGGCCACCGGCTCGGACGATCGGGTTGGGCACGGTCCGGATGTCCATGCGACCCCACGGTAGCGGCGCAGAACTTGGATTAAACCGGCTCCTTAATCCAAGTTTCGCCGAAACTTGGATTAAGGGGACCGCGGCGGCGGCGCACTCACCGCCCCCCGATCGCGCCTGTGAGGAAGATGTTCGGCCCGGGTAACGACGGGCGCACCGGCGCGAAAAACCCGCGCCCTACGGTCAAGACATGGTCAATTCCGGCACATCTCAGCACCTTGTCGTGATCGGCGGTGGCATGGTCGCGCAGCGGCTCGTCGAGGCGCTGCGCGCCCGGGACGACGCCGGTCGCTACCACGTCACGGTCTTCGCGGAGGAGCCCCGCGCGCCCTACGACCGGGTCGGTCTGACCCGCTGGTTCGAGCAGGGTCCAGAGGGCATAGCCCTCGGCGACCCCGCCCTCTGGGCCGATCCGCACGTCACCCTGCACACCGACCGGAAGATCGAGTCGATCGACCGCGAGGCGAGGACGGTCACCGACCGGCTCGGTCACGTGCACGCCTACGACGAGCTGGTGCTCGCCACCGGCTCCAGCGCCGCCATGCCGCCCATCCCGGGCAACGACCTGCCGGGCGTCTTCGTGTACCGCACTCTCGATGATGTTGCGGCATTGCGCGGCTGGGTCGAGGAGAAGCGCCGGAGCTACCCCGAGGGCAAGCCGGTGCGCGGAGCCGTGATCGGAGGCGGTCTGCTCGGGCTGGAGGCCGCAGGCGCGCTCACTGCCCTGAACGCGCAGGCCACCGTGATCGAGTTCGGCACCCACCTCATGGGCGTGCAGGTGGACCTCGGCGGCGGCCAGGCGCTCAAGCGCCTCATCAACGGCAAGGGCATCGGCGTCCGCGCCGAGACCGCGACCAGCCAGCTGAAGCCGCACCGCCGCACCGGCCACGTGGGCCGGCTGGACTTCGCCGACGGCGGCCGCCTCGACGTCGACGTCGTCGTGGTGGCCACCGGTGTGCGTCCCCGCGACGAGCTCGCCCGCGCAGCCGGGCTTCCGGTCGGCGAGCGCGGCGGCGCCGTCGTCGACCTCTCGTGCCGCACCGAGGACCCGCACGTCTGGGCCGTCGGCGAGGTGGCCTGCATCGAGGGCCGCTGCATCGGCCTCGTCGCGCCGGGAAACACGATGGCCGAGGTGGTCGTGGACCGGCTGCTCGGCGGGCTCGCTGAGTTCCCCGGCGCGGACACCGCCACGAAGCTCAAGCTCTCGGGCGTCGACGTCGCGTCGTTCGGCGACGCGCACGCCCGCACCGAGGACGCCGTCGAGGTCGTCTGGGCCGACCCGGTCGCCGGCGTCTACAAGAAGCTCGTCCTTTCCGACGACGCCCGCACCCTCCTGGGCGGCGTCTTCGTGGGCGACGCCGGACCGTACGCCAGCCTGCGCCCGATGCTCGGCGCCGAGCTGCCCGGCGACGACCCCAGCGCGTTCCTCCTCCCCGAGGGTGGCGGCGGCGTTCCGAGCCTGGAGCTGCCGGACGAGGCCAACGTCTGCTCGTGCAACAACGTCTCCGCAGGGGCGATCCGCGGCGCCGTCACCGAGCACCAGTGCACCGACGTCCCGGGCGTGAAGGCCTGCACCCGCGCCGGGACCACCTGCGGCGCCTGCCTGCCGCTGGTGAAGAAGCTCGTCGACACGGAGCTCGAGCGCGCGGGCATCGAGGTCAGCACCGCTCTGTGCGAGCACTTCGACCTGTCCCGCGCCCAGCTGTTCGACGCCGTCCGGGTCGCCGACCTGCACTCGTTCAGCGAGATCGTGGCTCGGTTCGGGGTCGGTCCGTTGGTCGAGCCTGTCGAGACCCGTTCGGGGGCCTCGGCAAGCTCGACCACCGTGGCCAGCAACCGCGGCTGCGACATCTGCAAGCCCGTCGTCGCCTCCATCCTGGCGAGCCTTGGCAACGGCCACATCCTGGCCGGCGAGCAGTCCACGCTCCAGGACACCAACGACCACATGCTCGCCAACCTCCAGAAGGACGGCACATACTCGGTGGTTCCACGGATGCCCGGCGGTGAGGTCACGCCGGAGGGCCTGATCGTCGTCGGGCAGGTTGCCAAGGACTTCGGGCTCTACACGAAGATCACGGGCGGCCAGCGCATCGACATGTTCGGCGCCCGTGTGGAGCAGCTGCCGGACATCTGGCGCCGGCTGGTCGACGCGGGGTTCGAGTCCGGGCACGCGTACGGCAAGTCGCTGCGCACCGTGAAGTCGTGCGTCGGGTCCACGTGGTGCCGCTACGGGGTGCAGGACGCCGTCGGCATGGCCGTCGAGCTGGAGCTGCGCTACCGCGGCCTGCGCTCGCCGCACAAGCTCAAGATGGGCGTGTCCGGCTGCGCCAGGGAGTGCGCCGAGGCCCGCGGCAAGGACGTCGGGGTCATCGCCACCGACAAGGGCTGGAACATCTACGTGGGCGGCAACGGCGGGCAGACGCCGCGGCACGCGAAGCTCCTCGCCGAGGACCTGACGTCGCAGGAGCTCCTGCGCACCATCGACCGCTTCCTCATGTACTACGTCCGCACCGCCGACCGGCTGCAGCGGACCGCGCCGTGGATCGAGGAGGTCGACGGCGGTCTGGACGGCGTGCGCGAGGTCGTCATGGATGACTCGCTCGGGATCTGCGCCGACCTGGACGCCGCGATGGCGCGCCACGTCGAGAACTACGAGGACGAGTGGAAGGCGGTGCTGGAGGATCCGGAGAAGCTGCGCCGGTTCTCGTCGTTCGTCAACGCCCCGAAGGGCGCCGACCCGTCCCTCGCGTACGTCGAGGAGCGCGGTCAGCGCCGTCCCGCGACGTCGGAGGAACGCGCGACCGGCGTCGTCATCGCGGGCCCGAAGCTGGAGGTACGAGCATGAGCTCCGACGACCTGTCAGAGACCCTGGCCACCGGCGCGACCCTGGTGTCGGACGGCCTGGCGCCGGCCGGCCCGGCGCCGGCCCGCTGGGAACGAGCCTGCCTGCTCGCGGACCTGTTCCCCGAACGTGGGTCGGCGGCGCTGTTCGGGGACGTCCAGGTGGCGCTCTTCCTGCTGCCCGACGGGAAGGTGCACGCCGTGCAGAACCTCGACCCGTTCTCCGGGGCGCACGTCATGTCGCGGGGGATCGTCGGCACGCGGGCCGGCGAGCCCACGGTGGCCGCCCCGGTCTACAAGCAGGTGTTCTCGCTGGTCACCGGCGAGTGCCTGGCAGTGGCGGACAAGGTCCCCCAGGGAACCCTGGCACCGAACCTGCTGACTTACCAGGTAAAGATCCAAGACGGAGCGATCCACGTGGCCCTCCCATGACCCCCGATGTTGAGTGCGGGCTATTTGTGGCCTCCGAGGGGTCTGAGGCAACAAATCGCCCGCACTCAAGGAGGGGGCGGGTGACGCTTGTCGGGGGCGGGCCCGGGGCCGTCGACCTCTTGACCTTGCGCGGGTGGCGGGCGCTGCAGGCGGCCGACGTCGTCGTCGCCGACCGGCTGGGGCCCGTCGAGATCCTCGCCGAGCTCCCGCCGCACGTCCGCGTGGTCGACGTCGGCAAGGAGCCCGGTCGGCACCCCGTGCCCCAGGAGCGCATCAACGAGCTGCTCGTCGAGCACGCCCGGGCGGGCGCCCACGTGGTGCGGCTCAAGGGTGGAGACCCGTTCGTGCTCGGCCGGGGCGGCGAGGAGGTCGTCGCGTGCGCGGCGGCCGGCGTGCCCGTCGAGGTGGTGCCGGGTGTGACGTCTGCCGTCGCCGTGCCTGGCCTGGCCGGGATCCCGCTCACCCACCGCGGGGTCACCACGGGTTTCCACGTGGTCTCCGGCCACTGCGCGCCCGCGCTGCCGGGCTCCGCGGTCGCCGGAGCGACCCCTGCGTCCGACAGCTCAGGACCGCTCGACGACGCGGCCCTCGCCTGCGTGCGGGACGGCGCGGCTACTCTTGTCGTATTGATGGGGGTGCGGTCCCTCGGCGCGATCGTGGCGCAGTCCCTGGCCGCCGGCGCCGATCCCGGAACCCCCGTGGCGATCGTGGAGAACGGCTCCACGTCGGAGCAGCGCGTCACACGGGCGCGTCTCGAAGAGGCAGCCGACGTTGCAACTGCCCGTGGTGTGCGGTCACCCGCGGTCGTCGTCATCGGCCGCGTGGCAGCGGCAGGACTCCTGGTCGAAACAGTGGAGGGTACGAGTGAGCGACGTCTGGCAGGTGCCGGTGTCTGATGTCGCAGCGCCCGCGCACGCCCGCGCGACGCACCCGACGCTCGGTCAGGTCATGGCCGGCGCGACGGTGCTCGTCACGGCCGAGCGCCGGGCGGCCGAGCTCGCGGCGGCCCTCGAGCGCCGCGGCGCCACGATCCGGCACGCGCCGGCGCTGAGCATGATTCCCCACGTCGACGACGAGACCCTGATCGCGGCGACGCGCGCGATCGTCGCGGCGCCGCCCGACGTCGTCGTGGTCACCACCGGGATCGGCTTCCGCGCCTGGATCGAGGCCGCCGACGCGCACGGGCTCGCCGAGCCGCTCCTCGGCCTGCTCGCCGGCACCCGGATCGTCGCGCGCGGCCCGAAGGCCCGCGGCGCCATCCAGGCCGCCGGGCTCCACGCGGACTGGGTGGCCGAGTCCGAGACCTCCGCCGAGGTGGCCGAGGTGCTGCTCAGCGAGGGTGTGCAAGGGCTCCGCATCGCCATCCAGCACCACGGGGCGGGCGCCGACGGCCTGGACGAGGTGTTCGAGAAGGCCGGCGCGCAGGTCGCGAGCCTCGTCGTCTACCGATGGGGTCCGGCGCCCGACCCGGCGGCGGTCCGCGACTCGGTGCACGCGGTGGCGGACGGCGAGATCGACGCCGTGGTCTTCACCTCCGCCCCTGGCGCCGAGGCGTGGCTGCGGGTCGTCGAGGAGGAGCGGCTGCTCGACCGGGTCCGCGCCCGGTTCGCCGACGGCGGGATGGTCGCGGCCGCCGTCGGACCCGTGACGGCGAAGCCGCTGGAGCAGCGGGGGATCGTGCCGCTGCAGCCCGAGCGGGGCCGACTCGGGGCGCTGGTCCGGGCGCTGGTCGGGCACTACGAGCACATCGACTCGGTGGCCCTGAGCACTGTCGCAGGGGCGCTGGTGATCCGCGCACGCGTCGCGGTGCTGGACGGGCAGGTGCTGCCCCTGTCGCCGACCGGCGTCGCGGTGCTGCGACTGCTCGCCGCCGCCGAGGGCGACGTCGTGTCGCGCGAAGAGGTGCTGGCAGCGCTGCCGGGCGACTCGCAGGACACGCACGCCGCCGAGGTCGCGATCGCGCGCCTCCGTGAGGCGGCGGGCCGCCGCGACCTCATCCGCACGGTGGTGAAGCGGGGCTACCGCATCGACCTGACGTGACGCTCTCCTTCGAAGCCTAAGCTTCTTCGCTCTCAGCCCGTCCAAAGCGAAGAAACTTAGGCTTCGAAGAGAGGTGCAACGGCTCACGCACGGGCGCTGACCCAACGAAACCTCCCCGGTGCGCGTCATGGTGGATGTGGAGACGATGACAGCACGCACGCATCCGGGAGGTGGCCATGGCGGGATGGGAGAGCGAGCTCGATGAGCTCATGCGAGTGCGCGGCAGCGCGCTCGTCCGCTATGCCTACATGCTCTCTGGGGACCGCGCACTCGCCGAGGACCTGGTCCAGGACGCACTGGTGAAGGTCTACTCGCGGCTGCGCGGTCGCCCCGGCCGGGCCGGGACCGTCGGCGTGACCGAGGGAAACCTCGCGCACGACCTGGAGTCCCCCTTCACGAACGCCGAGGGTTACGTGCGGCGTGCGGTCCTCACCATCTACCTGGACGGCTACCGCAAGCGGCAGCGCTGGTCCGGCATCAAGCACCTCCTGGCCGACGACGCCAGCACGCGCGGCGCCGACCAGGCCGCGTCGGCGCGCGTCGACGTGATGGCGGCGCTCGCGCAGCTCGGTGCCCGGGAGCGGGCCTGCGTGGTGCTGCGCTACTTCGAGGACATGACGGTGCCGCAGATCGCCGAGTCCCTTGGCACTGCCCAGGGCACGGTCAAGCGCTACCTGTCCGACGCGACCAAGAACATGCAGGAGATCCTGCGCCCCGACGATTTTCGTCCTGCCGAAGGGAGGGCCGCCCGATGAGCCACGAGACCCCCGACAACGACAACGACTTCCTGCGCGGCGCGCTCCATGGCGCTGCCGACAAGATGCCCGGTACGGAGGTGGACGACCTGCACGTCTCATTCGGAGTGGTGCGAGACCGCGTCCGACGCCGTCGCGCGGCCAAGATCGGTGGTGTCACCGGCGCGAGCCTCGTGCTCGTGGGCGTGCTGGCCTTCGGCGCTACGCAGACGCCGCTGCTGGACAGCGAGCCGGTGCTCCCGGGAGCGCCGACCGAGGAGCCGTCCTCGTCCGGGCAGCCCGCCACGAGCGTGATCCAGGACGGGTACCAGCCCACCTGGCTCGACTGGAGCGAACTGACGTGCGGCATGCCCGTCTCCGACCTGACCACGACAGCGCCGGGCTGGTCAGCGGCGCCGGCTGGGGACATCTACGCCATGACCTCCGACTTCGGGGGCGGGGACCCGTCCACGGCGTGGGGCATGGCAGCGACCGTCCAGGCCGGCGATGGCACGTTCAACGTGCCCCCGGTCCTGGTGTGGAGCCAGGGTGACGTGGTGGTGGACCTGGGCGCGAACGTCTTCGGCGCACCGGTCCAGGCCGAGCCGCTGCTCGGCGGCGGTGACGGCGCCGTCGAGGCCCAGAGCAACGCGGCGACGACGTGCGCGCCGACCGAGACGGAGACGGTCGACCTCTTCGAGACGGCGCTCCCCCCGGGCGACTACGAGGTGCGCGTGGTCGCCTTCCCGGCGGTCGCGTCGGGCCAGTGGGCGACGGCGGTGAGCGAGCCGGTCTCGGTCCGCCTCGACGCCGACGGCGCGCACAGCCCGACCGGCACGCGGGGCGGCGACGCGACGATCGAGCCCCCGGCCGTCGACCAGGCCGAGCAGTCGCGATTCGTGCTCGACCGCAGCACGGACTGGGTCACCGCGGGCGTGACCTACGAGGGCTACGCGTCGACCGATCCCGTTTCGGTCACCGCGCAGTGCGAGAGTTCGAACCCGGAGGACACGGTGCCGTTCGAGGTGGTCCGCCCGTCCAACCAGCAGGTGCTCGGGGCGGGCGAGGTCTCGTGCGACGGCTCCCAGGACGTGACCGACCTCGAGGTCCTCGACGGTGCGGAGGAGGCGCTCGACATCCGGCTCGGGACCGTGCCGGACGGCGTGGCCCGGTTGTGGGCGGTCCTCGCGCCCACAACCGTCGCCGGCGGTGGCGGCAACGACCGCGGCAATGATGGCAGCAATGACGGCAGCGGTAGCGGCAGCAACGGCGGCAGCGGTGCCGGCAGCGGCAGCGGTGACGGTGGCGGTGGCGGCAGCGGTGACGGTGACAGCAGCGGTGGCGGCAGTGGCAGCGGTGACGGCGACGGCGACGGCGTCGGCGATCCAGCGGCCGACTGCTCTGCGGCCGGTATGACCATGGCGTACGACCCGGCGAGCTCGCCGAGCGCGGCTGCCGGGACGACAGCGGCCACCATCGTGGAGGCCGCTCGCGCCTGCGACTCCGAGCGGCTGATCCAGCTGGCGACCCAGCACGGCACCCAGCTCATGTTCTCCACGGAGACGCCGGAACAGGTCTTCGGCCTGCCCGAGGCCGACACGTTGCCGTACGGGACGGTGGTGCGGCTGCTGGCCGGCACCGTCGGCGTCGTCAACGGTGGGGACCCGGGGAACGAGACGATCACGTGGCCGCGGGTCTCGACCCAGGAGTTCGCCGACTCGGACGAGGCCTGGGCGGAGGTCGTGTCTGCGGGTCTGCTTACGCAGGCGGAGGCCGACGCGCAGCGGGCGGACGAGACGTTCGGGTACACGGGGATGGTGATCGGCATCGACAAGTCCGGTACCTGGCGGTACTACGAACCCAGCAACGCCTGACGTGCCAGACGCTCAGGTCGCCCCGGTGACCTGAGCGTCTGACCCGTCGGGGCGGTCCGTCACGTAGCTCGCCAGGATGCCGTCGCTGCGCCGGCGTCCCCACCTATCGAGCCGGGTCCGGCCACGGCGGGTCCGGCCGAGCACGCGGTACCGCCAGGTGTTGAGCGGCAGCAGGTACGCGTGGGCCCACGGCGGGCGCAGCGGCAGCCCGAGCTCGCGCATGCTGCGTACCCCGAGGAACGCCGTCAGCATCGACAGCAGGCGCTCGCGCTCGAACCATGCCCGGAACGGCTGCCACCAGGAGGGCCCGCGGTACGTCCGCTCGGCCTGCGCGGCGACCACTGCCCGCGCCAGGCGCGGTCCGGCCGCCGAGATCCCGGCCTGTGCGAGCAGCACGTGGTAGTTGATGCGGTGCCGCTCCCACTCGTCGTCGACCAGGAAGTCCGGGTGCACACCCAGCAGGTGCCCCACCCACTTCCACAGGTGCATCAGGGCCCGGCTGTCCGACGGCGGGATGCGCGCCCCGAGCGCCCGGCACCCGAGGATCAGGGTGCCGTCGAACAGCCCGAGCGTCGCAGCCTGGTCGGCCTGGTTGATCGGCAGACCCCAGCGCGCCGTGTCCCACTCGTCCGGTCCGCTCCGGTCCGCGAAGGACGCGCTGACCAGGGCGTGCATCGCTCGGACGCGCACGGTGGCCCGCCAGGCGGATCCGTGGGGCCGGAGCGCCCCGGGCTCGGACAGCCCGACCGTCCACTCCTGGGTCTCCGCGAGCCGCCGCAGCGTGCTGCCGGTCAGCGCGCCGGTCGCCGCGAGCAGGTCCGTGGGTCCGCCGAACCGGTACCCGCCCACGAGCGACAGCTGGAGCAGCACGTCGGCGCCGTTCTGCCCGAGCCGCCGCTGCACGCCGGCGCCCGCCTCGACCAGATCCCAGTCCACCCAGTCGGGCACGGTACTGACCTCGCCGAGGAACTCCCGGAGAGCCTGAGGCTGCTCGCTGAGTTCGGTCGGATGCTTCGAGATCGGCACAGGCCTGGACCGACCTCGAGGCAACCGACCGAAGTCATCGGCGGTCCCGGCCAACCCGTCCCGCAGCTGGCCGTGCGTCACCCGCCCCGGTGTCCCAGGAGGCAGCCGCATCGCCGCCGCGAGCGCCGCCCCGGCGTCGTCGGTCTCGAAGAACGCACGGCCGACTCGGTCCATGAGCGCCTCGTCCACACCGCGTACCCGCCCGAGCAGGCGCAGCGGACGGCCGATCCGGGCACCGCGGGCCTCGGCGGAGCGGAACCGGACGGGGTATGCGGGCGCGGCGGGCCGCCCGACGTCGTTCGCTGTATCCCCGCGCACCATGTCCCCATGGTGACCCGCGGCGCATCCGGTACCCAACGGTCCAGGGGTGCGGCGCGTCCTTGGGGGTGAAAGCCAGGGAAGCGCTGGCGGACGCGGCCGGTCGGAGACGGTCACACCAAGGAGGCGGACGATGAGCAATGACGACAACCGCAAGCTGGGCAGCGGTGTGGTGGACCAGGGTTCGACGGCGGTGCGAGCGGGTGGGCGGCACCGGCCGGCCCGGACGGCTCGGGTGGCCGCCATCAGCGGCGGCGTGCTGGCCGTGATCGGCGGATCCGTCCTGGGTTCGACGCAGCTCGCGGCGGCCAGCCTGAGCGAGCCGTTGCCGGCATGGTCGGAGCAGTCGACGTCGGAGCGCCCGGCTTCCGCCGCGGACCAGCCGGAGCTCCTGGCCGGCACCGCGCTGGAGTGCGGGGCGAACATCGCCGACCTCGACCTCGCCAAGAACGTGCGTCTGGACGCCACCGGCGACCTGACCACCGAGTCCGTGCGCTACGAGGGCGAATGGTCCACCTACTCCTCCCTGCCCCTGCGGGCGGCCGACGCCGCGGGTGACGACGCGTCGGAGCAGGACCTCAACTCACCCACCTTCGTGTGGGCGACGTCGGACGGCACGGTCGTCGACATCGGTGGCTGGGACCGGTACCCGATGTACCTGACGCACGAGGACACCGGACCGGAGGCCCAGGAGGACCGGACCTCGACGTGTGCGCCAGAGGGCGGCGACCCGTGGCTGCCGGACGGCGAGTACGAGGTCTACCCCATGACGGTCGAGTACTCGACCAGCACGCTCGTGGCGGGCGACCCGATCGACGCGACGATCGAGAGCGGGCGCGCGCACTGGGTGCCGGGCGGCCAGGAGGCACCGGTGCCCTTCGGGCTCCCGGGCGACCCCGACGAGACGCTGGTCCCTGAGCGTGCGCTCGGCAGCGCGCTGGTCGACCGGACGGGCACCTGGGAGCGAAGGGACACCTACCGGGTGGCCTGGCCCGAGGCCGACCTGGTGGACGGGGAGCGGTACGAGCTGACCGCGCGGTGCACGTCGTCCGACCCGGACGACAAGGTCACGTACGAGCTGGTCGGCGAGTGGGGCGACGTCACCGGCGAGATCCCGTGCGACGGGCACGACATCACCGACGGCCCGTGGGGCTACACGCACCCCGTGGTCCCGGGCGGCCCGTCCGGCGTCGAGTTCACCGACGTGCCCGACGGCGTCGCGCTCGCCTACGCCCGCCTGGGCCTGGCCGGCTGAAGCTGCCGGCCGGCCTCGCCCGGTGGTCGAGCTTGTCGAGACCCGGCTCTCGACAAGCACGAGATAGGG
>NZ_JBEZZF010000073.1:0-25600 GCF_040639055.1 Promicromonospora sp. NPDC023987
GGTCCCATTCCGAACCCGGAAGCTCAGCCCTACAGCGCCGATGGTACTGCCCTGGAGACGGGGTGGGAGAGTAGGACGCCGCCGGACAACCATTCAAAAGGAGCCTTCCTTCTCGGACCTTCACCGGTCGAGAAGGAAGGCTCCTTTTTTGCGTGGTCGGCGTCCAGGCCCCGCGGACCTGAGGCTGCCAACGTGAACCGGCGCGCGCGTCGCAGAGATTTCACAGTGAACAGGCCGGAATCCGGGCGGTCGAGCTCCCTCCGACGACTAGACTGGGCGCCATGTCCACCATCTCCCGCGACGAGGTCGCGCGCGTGGCTGCGCTGGCACGGATCGACCTGCGACCGGACGAGGTCGCCCGCCTGGCGGGTGAGCTCGACGTGATCGTCGAGTCCGTCGCTCGTGTGAGCGAGGTCGCTACCGCAGACGTGCCGGCAACGAGCCACCCCCTCCCGCTGACGAACGTGTTCCGTGACGACGTACCGGAACCCGCCCTGCCGATCCAGGACGTCCTGGCCGGCGCCCCGCAGCAGGAGAGCGGACGGTTCGCCGTTCCGCAGATCCTCGGCGAAGAGTGATGGGAACCAACGACATGACACACGACATCACCCGGCTCAGTGCGACAGACCTCGCGTCCGCGCTGCGCAGCAAGGACATCTCCAGCGTCGAGGCCACGCAGGCCCACCTGGACCGCATCGCCGCCGTCGACGGGGACCTGCACGCGTTCCTGCACGTCTCGTCGGACGAGGCGCTGGCGACAGCGGCAGAGGTCGACGCGAAGCGGGCGGCGGGGGAGGACCTGCACCCGCTCGCCGGTGTGCCGATCGCGGTCAAGGACGTCGTGGTGACAAAGGGCCTGCCCACCACCGCGGGGTCGAAGATCCTCAAGGACTGGATCCCGCCGTACGACGCGACCCTCGTGGAGCGCATCAAGGCCGCCGGCCTGCCGATCCTCGGCAAGACCAACATGGACGAGTTCGCCATGGGCTCGTCGACCGAGCACTCGGCCTACGGCAACACGAAGAACCCGTGGGACCTCGACCGCATCCCCGGTGGCTCCGGTGGTGGCTCCGCCGCCGCGGTCGCCGGCTTCGAGGCGCCGCTCGCGATCGGCACGGACACCGGCGGCTCGATCCGCCAGCCGGGTGCCGTGACCGGCACCGTCGGCGTCAAGCCCACCTACGGCGGGGTCTCGCGGTACGGCCTGATCGCCATGGCCTCCTCGCTCGACCAGGCGGGGCCCGTGACCCGCTCGGTGCTCGACGCGGCGCTGCTGCACGAGCTGATCGGCGGCCACGACCCGCACGACTCGACGTCGATCAACGAGCCGGTCCCCGGCGTCGTCGCGGCGGCTCAGCAGGGCGCCAAGGGCGACCTGAAGGGGCTGCGCGTCGGCGTCGTCAAGGAGCTCTCCGGCGAGGGCTACCAGACCGGCGTGTCCGCCCGGTTCGACGAGTCGCTCGACCAGCTGCGGTCCCTCGGCGCCGAGATCGTCGAGGTCTCCTGCCCGAGCTTCGGCTACGCGCTGGACGCCTACTACCTGATCATGCCCGCGGAGGCCTCCAGCAACCTGGCGAAGTTCGACGGCATGCGGTTCGGCCTGCGCGTCGAGCCCACCGACGGGCCGGTCACCGCCGAGCGCGTCATGGGCGCCACCCGCGGCGCCGGCTTCGGCGACGAGGTCAAGCGCCGCGTCATCCTCGGCACGTACGCTCTGTCGGCCGGCTACTACGACGCCTACTACGGCAGCGCGCAGAAGGTCCGCACGCTGATCCAGCGCGACTTCGCCGCGGCGTTCGAGCAGGCTGACGTACTGGTCTCGCCCACGGCGCCGACCACGGCGTTCAAGTTCGGCGAGAAGCTGGACGACCCCCTCGCGATGTACCTCAACGACATCGCGACGATCCCCGCGAACCTTGCCGGCGTGCCCGGCATGTCCCTGCCGAACGGGCTGTCCGACGACGGCCTGCCGGTCGGGTTCCAGATCCTGGCCCCCGCCAAGGCGGACGACCGGCTGTACCGCGTGGGCGCCGCCCTCGAGGCGGCACTGGAGTCCCGCTGGGGCGGGCCCATCCTGAACCAGGCACCCGAACTCAAGACCACGGAGCTCGCCCGATGACCGCCCAGACATCCGCGACGGCGACGAAGCTCGTCGCCTACGAGGACGCCGTCCGCCGTTACGACCCGGTGCTGGGTATCGAGGTGCACGTCGAGCTCGGCACGCTCACCAAGATGTTCTGCGCGGCCGAGGTCGCCTACGGTGGCGAGCCCAACACCCAGGTGACGCCGGTGAGCCTCGGGCTGCCGGGTGCGCTTCCGGTGGTCAACGGCAAGGCCGTCGAGTACGCGATCCGGATCGGCCTCGCGCTGAACTGCACCATCTCCGAGAACTGCCGGTTCGCCCGGAAGAACTACTTCTACCCGGACGTCCCCAAGAACTTCCAGACGTCGCAGTACGACGAGCCGATCGCCTTCGACGGCTGGATCGACATCGAGCTCGACGACGGCGAGGTGTTCCGCGTCGAGATCGAGCGCGCGCACATGGAGGAGGACGCCGGCAAGAACACCCACGTGGGTGGCACGACCGGACGTATCCAGGGCGCCGAGTACTCGCTCGTCGACTACAACCGGGCGGGCATCCCGCTGGTGGAGATCGTGACGCGGCCCATCGAGGGCGCCGGCGAGCGCGCTCCCGAGGTGGCGCGCGCCTACGTGCAGACGCTGCGCGACATCTTCCGCTCGCTCGACGTCTCCGAGGCCCGGATGGAGCGCGGCAACGTCCGTGCGGACGTCAACCTGTCGCTCCGGTCCACACCCGAGTCACCGCTGGGTACGCGCACCGAGACGAAGAACGTGAACTCGTTCCGCTCGGTCGAGCGTGCGGTCCGCTACGAGGTGTCCCGCCAGGCGGGCGTGCTCGACGCCGGCCTCACGGTCATCCAGGAGACGCGGCACTTCCACGAGGAGGACGGCACCACGTCGTCGGGCCGCGTGAAGTCGGACGCCGAGGACTACCGGTACTTCCCCGAGCCCGACCTGGTGCCGGTGGCACCGAGCCGCGAGTGGGTCGAGGAGATCCGGGCGACGCTGCCGGAGATGCCGGTGGCCCGCCGCCGTCGGCTGCAGACGGACTGGGGGTACGCCGACGCCGAGATGCGCGACGTCGTCAACGCCGGTGCGATCGACCTCATCGAGGCCACCATCGCCGCGGGCACCAGTGCGGCGGGCGCCCGTAAGTGGTGGATGGGCGAGCTGGCCCGGCGGGCCAAGCAGGACGAGATGACGCTCCAGGACCTCGTCGTCACCCCGGCGCAGATCGCACAGCTCCAGGGCCTCGTCGAGTCCGGCCGCATCAACGACAAGATCGCGCGCCAGGTGCTCGAAGGCGTGCTCGCCGGCGAGGGCGACCCGGAGGCGGTGGTCGTGTCGCGTGGCCTCGAGATCGTGTCCGACGACGGCCCGCTGCTCGCCGCCATCGACGCCGCGCTGGCCGCTCAGCCCGACATCGTGGAGAAGGTCCGCGGCGGCAACCAGGGCCCGGTCGGCGCGATCATCGGCGCGGTCATGAAGGCGACGAAGGGCCAGGCCGACGCGAAGCGGGTCCGCGAGCTGGTGCTGGATCGGATCGGCTCATGAGGCTCGTCAAGTGACCCGCGGGCCCCTCCTGCACGGCGAGATGATGCGGTTGCGCCCCATCGAGGCGCGCGACTCGGAACGCCTGTGGGAGGCGGTGCAGGACCCGGAGGGGACTCGGCTGACCGGGACCACCGCCGTCTTCACGCGCGACCAGATCGACGAGTGGGCGGCCACGGTCAGCGACCGGCCCGGCCGGTACGACTGGGCGATCTGCCCGGCCGCGGAGCGGGACGGCAAGCCCGTCAGCGACGAGCTGATCGGCGAGATCGTGCTCAACGACCTCGACGAGGACGTCCGCTCGGCGAACCTGCGGCTCCAGCTGCTGCCGAACTACCGGGGACGCGGGTACGGCAGGGAGGCCATCGCCGAGGTGCTCCGGTTCGCGTTCGACGATGTCGACGGCGAGGCGGGGCTGGGCCTGCACCGCGTGAGCCTGGACGTCCTCAGCATCAACCCGCGCGCCCAGGCGCTGTACGAGTCGCTCGGGTTCCGTGCGGAGGGCCGCCTGCGGGACATCTACCGCGACGGCGACACCTGGGCCGACGCCATCGTGATGAGCATCCTCGAGGACGAGTACCGGGCGATGCAGGACTGACCGGCCGGGCTGCCGGAGCCCATCCGGGCCCGGGTAGCCCGGCCGGGGTCCCGGCCTACCGACCGCCTGTGATGTAGGCGGTCAGCTGGTCGCGCTCTGCCTGCACCTCGGCGATCCGATGCTTCACCACGTCACCGATGCTGACGATCCCGGTCAGCCTGGCGTCCACGAGCACGGGGACGTGCCGGACCCGGTGCTCCGTCATCAGCGGCATCAGCTCGTCGAGGGTCGCCTCCGGCCCGCAGGTGTGCACGGCGGCAGTCATGATCGACCCCACCGTGCCGTCCAGCACGCCGTCCCCGTCCGAGTGCAGCCGCCGGACGACGTCCCGCTCGCTGACGATCCCGTCGACGCCCACGCCGTCGTCGGACACGACGACCGCGCCGATGCCGTGCTGGGCGAGAAGGGCGAGCAGGTCACGCACGCTCCGGTCCCTGGAGATGGTGACCACCGTGCTGCCCTTGCGTCGCAATGCCTCTGTCACTCGCATTCGAGCACCTCCGTCGCGTGCACGGCGGAGTCCGCGTCATTGCGGGCTCCTGCTACGACCGTACGGCACGGTGCGAGGTTCAGGTAGTGGGAGAACGCCTGCCCAGCAGGGCAGGGGGACGGCCACCCTGTGGACGTCTGCTGTCGTGGGCGGCGCACCAGAGGTAGCGTGCTGCAGGCCGCTCGCCTTGCACAGAGCGCGGCCACCCAGCATCGAAGGAGCTGAACTGTCATGAGTCGTCCCCTGCGCTCCCGGACGTCCACCCACGGTCGCAACATGGCCGGAGCCCGCGCGCTGTGGCGCGCCACGGGCATGGGTGCCGACGACTTCGGGAAGCCGATCATCGCGATCGCGAACTCGTACACGCAGTTCGTGCCAGGGCACGTACACCTCAAGGACATGGGCGACCTCGTGGCGTCGGCGATCCGCGAGGCGGGCGGCGTCGCCAAGGAGTTCAACACGATCGCGGTCGACGACGGCATCGCGATGGGCCACGCCGGGATGCTCTACTCGCTGCCCAGCCGCGACCTCATCGCGGACTCGGTCGAGTACATGGTGCAGGCGCACACGGCGGACGCCCTCGTGTGCATCTCGAACTGCGACAAGATCACGCCCGGCATGCTCAACGCCGCGCTGCGGCTGAACATCCCGGTGGTCTTCGTCTCCGGCGGTCCCATGGAGGCCGGCAAGGCGGTGGTGGCCGACGGCGTCGCGAAGACCCCGCTCAACCTGATCAACGCGATCAACTACTCGGCCGACGAGAACGTCGACGACGCTGCCCTCGGCCTGGTCGAGGAGAACGCCTGCCCCACCTGCGGCTCGTGCTCCGGCATGTTCACCGCGAACTCGATGAACTGCCTCACCGAGGCGCTGGGGCTGTCGCTCCCCGGCAACGGCTCGACGCTCGCGACGCACGCCGCGCGCAAGGAGCTGTTCCTCGAGGCCGGCCGCACGGTCGTCGACCTCGCCCGCCGTTACTACGAGGACGAGGACGACAGCGCAGCACCCCGCGGGATCGCCACCAAGGCGGCGTTCGCCAACGCGATGGCGCTCGACGTCGCCATGGGTGGCTCCACCAACACGGTGCTGCACGTTCTCGCGGCAGCCCAGGAGGCGGAGGTCGACTTCACGCTCGCCGACATCGAGGGCATCAGCCGCAAGGTGCCGTGCCTCTCGAAGGTCGCGCCCAACCACCCGGACTACCACATGGAGGACGTCCACCGTGCGGGCGGCATCCCCGCGCTCCTCGGTGAGCTCGACCGGGGTGGCCTGCTGGACCACGACGTCACCTCCGTGCACACGCCCACCCTGCGCGCGTGGCTCGACGACTGGGACGTCCGCGGCGGCAAGGCGACCGAGCGGGCGCTGGGCCTGTTCCACGCGGCGCCCGGCGGCGTGCGCACCACCAAGGCGTTCTCCACGAACAACCAGTGGGAGTCGCTCGACACGGACGGTGCGGGCGGCTGCATCCGCTCCGTCGAGCACGCGTACACCGTGGAGGGCGGGCTCGCCGTGCTGCGCGGCAACCTCGCCGAGGACGGCGCCGTCTTCAAGACGGCGGGCGTCGACCCCGACGTGTTCCACTTCGTGGGCAAGGCGTTGGTCTGCGAGTCGCAGGACGAGGCCGTCGAGAAGATCCTGACCAAGCAGGTCGAGCCCGGCCACGTCGTGGTCGTGCGCTACGAGGGCCCGGCCGGGGGCCCCGGCATGCAGGAGATGCTCTACCCGACGTCCTACATCAAGGGCCGCGGCCTGGGGAAGGTCGTCGCCCTCATCACCGACGGCCGGTTCTCGGGCGGGTCGAGCGGCATCTCGGTGGGGCACGTCTCCCCGGAGGCCGCGGCGGGCGGCACGATCGGGCTGGTCGAGGACGGCGACGAGATCGAGATCGACGTCGACACCCGCAAGATCCGGATCAACGTGCCGGACGATGTGCTCGCCGAGCGCCGCGCCAAGATGGAGTCCTCCGAACGACCGTGGCAGCCCGTCGCCCGTGACCGGTACGTGTCGCCCGCGCTCCAGGCCTACGCGGCCCTGGCGACGTCGGCCGACCGGGGTGCGGTCCGGGACGTGGCCCGGCTCAAGCGGGGCTGACCGGAGCGGGTGCGGCGCCGGACCAGGTGCCGCGCCCGTCCCCGTACGTCCTCCGCACCTCCTGTGGCCGACGACGTTCGAGTGTCAGTGCCTCGTGCCATGGTGGTAAGACCCGGACCACCCGACACAGGGAGCGACTCATGACCGACGCGATCACCGCCGCCGAGTTCACCGCGGGCGAGGGCACCGGCGACTGGCGGGTGGTGCAAAGATCTGCGCTCGCGCGGTTCGCCACCGGTTCGTTCACGCGGGGCGTGCGGCTGGTCAACCGCATCGGTGCCCTCGCGGAGGCCGCGAACCACCATCCTGACGTCGACCTGCGGTACGGAGCCGTCACGGTGCGGACCTGGTCGCACGACGTCGGCGGGCTGTCCGCGCGGGACATCGCGCTGGCGCGAGACATCTCGATGGCCGCCCGTGAGCTCGACGTCGAGGCCGACACGGCGGGCGTCCGGGACGTCACGATAGGCATCGACGCGATCGTCGGCCCCGAGGTCCAGCCGTTCTGGGAGGCGCTGCTGGGGTACGACGCCCAGCAGGACAGCGAGGGCAACGACGCCGCCCCGCGGCTGAGCGACCCGGACGGGCGGCTGCCCGTGATCTGGTTCCAGCAGTCCGACGAGCGCCGGGAGCAGCGCAACCGCATCCACCTCGACGTGTGGGTGCCGTACGACCAGGCCGAGCAGCGGGTGGCGGCCGTGGTGGCGGCGGGTGGCCGACTGGTCACGGACGAGTTCGCGCCGTCGTGGTGGGTGCTGGCCGACGCCGAGGGCAACGAGGCCTGCGTGTGCACCTGGCAGGGCGAGTTCTGACCGCTGCCGACGATCGCCGACGGAAAAACGGGTGAGATCTGGCCGCGGCACGAGTAGGGTCTCGCCCTTGTGCGCCCGCTTCCTTCTTCCGCCCGGAACCCGTACTGGCGGTTCCTGGTAGCGGGTTTCCGCGGGCAGTCGGCCTATCCGCTGGCCACGTTCGCGGGCCTGGTGGCGAACGCGACGTTCGGCCTGCTCAAGGGCGGGATCATGGGCGCGGCGGTCGAGAGTTCCGGCGGTGAGCTGGCCGGGTACTCCGCGGCCACCATGGCCGCGTTCGTCTGGCTCGGCCAGGGCATGCTCGGATCGGTGAACTTCTGGGGCGGGAGCGACCTCCAGACCCGGATCAAGTCGGGCGACGTCGCCGTCGACTTCCTGCGGCCCGTGAGTGTGCAGGCGGCCAACGTGCTGACCGACGTCGGCAAAGGGCTGTTCGCCCTGCTGCCGCGCGGGCTGCCGAGCGTGGTCATCGGGGTGCTGGTCTCCAGCATGGCCCTGCCGCCCGACGCAGGCGCGTACGCGCTGGGCCTGACCAGCCTGCTGATCGGCATCACCGTCTCGCACGCCACCGTCTACGTGGTGGCCACCACCGGGTTCTGGCTCGTCGAGACCCGCGGCGTCAGCGTGCTCTACATGGCGCTCTCCGGATTCTTCGCGGGCCTGTTCACGCCGATCTACCTGTTCCCGGACTGGCTGCTGACCGTCGCGCTGCTCACCCCCTTCCCGTCGATGATGCAGTTCCCCATCGACGTGCTCTCCGGGCAGATCACCGGGCCGGCGGCCTGGCAGCACCTCGGGGTGCAGCTGGTGTGGCTGGCGGTGGTGCTCGTCGTCGGGCACCTGACCACACGGGGCGGACGTCGCAGGCTGGAGGTGCAGGGTGGCTGAACCGCTCCGCGCCTACCGGGCGGTCCTCGCGAGCCGCGCGCGCTCGCAGGCGAGCCACCGCGCCAGCTTCCGCATGGACCTGATCGGGGCGCTGCTCGTCGGGACGATCGAGCTGACCGAGATCTGGGTGCTGTACACCGCCACGGACCAGATCGGCGGGTTCACCCTCGCGCAGATCCTGCTCGTGTTCGGCCTGTCCGACCTCGCCTTCTCGTTGGCTGACCTCGTGGCCGGGCACTGCGACAACCTCCCGGTCTACGTGCGCGCGGGCACGCTCGACGTCTTCTTCCTGCGCCCACAACCGGTGTTGGCCCAGCTGGTGACGAGCGACCTCAGCCTGCGCCGGATCGGGCGCTGCCTGATCGGCGCGACGGCGCTCGCGGCCGGCCTGGCGCTCAACGACCTCGACTGGAACCTCGGCACCGTCGGGCTGCTGGTCCTGGCGCTGGTCTGCGGTTTCGTCATCTTCACCGCGCAGTTCGTCACGGCCGCCGGGCTGCAGTTCTTCCTGATCAACGGCGCCGAGATGACCAACGCGTTCGTGTACGGCGGCCGGTACGCGGCCACGCAGCCCGCGACCGTGTGGCCTCGCGCGCTGCTGGTCCTCTTCGGCGTGATCTTCCCCGTGGCGTTCGCCGCGTACTTCCCCGTGTCCACGCTGCTCGGCATGCCAGGCCTGGCCGGGCTGCCGACGTGGGTGGGCTGGTGCGCACCGGTCGCCGCCCTCTGGGCGGTGGTCGTCGCGGGTCTGTGCTGGCGCTGGGGCCTTCGTCACTATCGAGGAGCGGGTGGATGAACGTCATCGAGACCGAGGGGCTGAGCCGCGTGTTCACCGGGCGGCCCGACCGGAAGAACAGGCTGCGGCGGCGTCGGCACGTCGCGGTGGACCACCTCGACCTCACCGTCGAGGCGGGCGAGTCCGTCGGCTACATCGGGGCGAACGGCGCCGGGAAGTCGACCACCATCAAGATGCTCGTCGGAATCCTGGTCCCCACGAGCGGCGCGGTGACCACCGTCGGGCTGCATCCGCTGAAGCAGCGCCGCGCGCTCGCGCGCCGGATCGGCGTGGTCTTCGGGCAGCGCTCGCAGCTCTGGTGGGACCTGCCGGTGCGGGAGTCGTTCTCGATCCTGTCGGCGATCCACTCCCTGTCCCCGGCCGACGAGCGCAGCCGCACCGCCGAGCTGGTCGACACGCTCGAGATGGGGGAGTTCCTCGCCACGCCGGTACGCCAGCTGTCCCTGGGGCAGCGCATGCGCGCCGAGGTCGCCGCGGCCCTGCTGCACCGGCCGGAGCTGCTGATCCTGGACGAGCCGACGATCGGCCTCGACGTCCTGTCCAAGCAGCGACTGCGCGAGTTCCTCGTGACCCAGCGGCGCGAGCACGGCACGACCCTGCTGCTGACGACCCACGACATGGGCGACGTCGAGCGGCTCTGCGACCGGATCCTCGTGGTGGACCACGGCCGGCTCGCGTTCGACGGCACGCTCGACGGGCTGAGCCGCACCGTGGGTGCACGGCGCGAGCTCATGGTCGACCTCGCCTCGGCGAGCCCTGACCTGGTGGACGTGGCCGGTGCGGAGCACGTGCGCAGCGAGTCCGACGGCCTGCGGCAACGCCTCGCCTTCGACCCGCAGCGCACGACGGCGGCACGCGTGCTCGCCGCGGTGTCCGAGCGGGCCGAGGTCGTGGACCTGTCGATCACCGAGCCCGACATCGAGGACGTGGTGCGCGAGATCTACCGCGCCACCCGGCAGTAGTCCCGCGGTAGGGCTCAGCGCGAGACGACCAGCTCCGACCAGGCGGGGATCAGCACGCCCCGGGCCGCCCGGCGTCGGACGACGCGCAACGGCTCGTCGGTCGACCACAGCATCCGCAGCAGGGTGCCGATCTCAGCCCGGGCCAGCGCCGCTCCCAGGCAGAGGTGGCGTCCGGCACCGAACCAGAGCTGGCGGGACTCCCGCACGTACGGCCGATCAGCCAGGAACGGACCTGCCGCGGCGTTCGCCGACCACACCAGCAGCATGATCCGCTCGCCGGCACGCAGGCGTGCCCCACCCACCTCGACGTCGGCAGCCACACCCCGGCCGATCACGGACGCCGGGCTCGTCACCCGCAGCCCCTCGCGCACCACGTTCTCGACCGGATCGGCCTCACCGGGGTTCAGCAGGCGGGCCGTCCGGGCGTCGTCGCCAGCGCTCTCGAGCGAAGGGACCGGCGCTCCGGCCACGGCACCCGCACGGATCGCCGCGAGCATCCGGTGCTGCTCACCCGTGTCGATCAGCAGCGCCGCGGTGCGGCCCATGGCGCTCGCGGCGGTCTCCGTCCCCGCGACCATGAGCAAGCAGGCCAGGCCGGAGGTCTCGGTCAGCCCGAGCCCGAGCTCCCTGCACCGGCCGAGCAGGGTGTCCGACGGCGCGTCCCGCCAGCCGTCGGGAACTCCCGCCGTCAGCTCGGCGACGATGCCTCGCGCGGTCGCCACCTGGTCCGGCGTCAGGGTCGTGGACCCTGCGGTGCCGAGCGCGACGGTCGCCAGCCGCTCGCCGGTCTCGAAGATCCGCAGCGCTCCGTCGTCGTCGGGCCAGGCGCCACCGTGCCCCGCGGGCCGGGGAATCCCGAGCAGGCCGATGACCATGCGGCCCACCAGCACCCGGGCCAGGTGCGCGACGTCGAGCGTCCCTCCGGAGCGGAGCACCGCGTCCGCATCGGCGATCCGCTCGCCCCAGGCGGTCTGGACGAGGTCGCGGGAGACGGCCTCGGTGAAGAGCTCACGGGTGCGGGTGCGCAGGTCGTGGTGGCCGGCGCCGTCGAACAGGTCGAGCACCCAGTCGCCGAGGATCTGGGCCCACAGGTTCCCCACCCCGCCCTCGCCGAGGATCGTGAACGACCGGTGGTCCTGCAGGACCGAGCGAGCCACCACCGGGTCTGCCGTGACCCACCCGATGCCCGGGACCTTGCGTACCGGCGAACCCTGGACGGGCCATCGCTGGGCGGCGGTGCCAGCGAGGAGCAGGCCGGCCATCGCCGGCCGGGCGCGATAGAGGAGGCCCAGCTCGTGCCGGGTGGTGGGGAGGATCTGGGTCACGGCCGTCACCCTATGGGCAACGGCTCCCCGCGCGGCACCGGTTCGGCCGCTCAGCCGTACAGGCTCTGGACGTCCAGCTCGATCGGGAACAGTTCCGTGTTGCTGGGAGCTTCCGGCAGATTATCCAGGTCCTCGGCGAGCCAGCCCTCCGGGCGCGGTGGGCGCATCCAGTCGGGAAGCTCAGTCATGGGAAACACGGTGAACAACGCACAGCGGTTTGGCAGGGCTCATCGCTGCTCCTGTCGATTGCATACCTAGACGTTAGTACGTCTATTCGTCACCGGCGCGTTATGGGAGTGCCCTAATCTGTGCCGAGTGCTCCCCGAACCGGCCGCTGTGCTGAACCCGGCACCCGCCCGACCCACCGAACCGTCCGCGTCGCCCCAGCCGGCGCCGCACCGGCACTCTCCCCGCCCCGTCGCCCGCATCGTCGACGTCGCCGTGCACCTCCCCGAGCGCACCCGGGACGTGGCCGGAGCCGAGCGTGACCTGCACCGCAGGAACCCGAAGGTCGCGCCGCGGCTCCCGATGGTGTCGCGGCTGACCGGCGTGCGTCGCGTCCACGTGGCCGACGACGACCAGCAGGCCTCGGACCTTGCCGTCGTCGCGTCCCGTAGCGTTCTCGGCCGCGCCGGGCTGGGGCCCCAGGACGTCGACCTCCTGATCTTCGCGTCCGCCACCCAGGACATGATCGAGCCCGCCACGAGCCACATCACCGCCGCCAAGCTCGGCGTCCGTGCGCCGGTGATGGACGTCAAGAACGCCTGCAACTCGGTGCTCAACGGCATCGAGGTGGCCGAGGCGCTCATCGGCACGGGCCGGTACCGCCGCGTGCTCGTCGCCTGCGGCGAGATGCCGACGCGTGGCGTGCGGTGGGACGTGCCCGACCGCCGCACGTACGCGATGTCCGCTGCCGGCTACACGATGTCCGACGCAGGGGCGGCGGTGCTCCTCGAGGCGACCGGCGCACCGACCGGCGCCAGCAGCGGCACCGACACCTTCGAGGACGACCTCGCCGCGGAGCTCGCGGAGCTGGTCGCTCCCGTCGGCCGGCCGTCCGGCATCCTCGCCTCGGCGTTCACCGCCGAGTCGCAGCACTGGGACGTCGGGATGCTTCCGGGTGGCGGCACGGTGAACCCGCGCGACCCCGAGCGGAGCTACTTCGAGATCGACGGCTCACGGCTGCGCGAGGCGTTCCTCGCGCTCGGGTCGGGACCGGTCGGCCAGGCCCTGGACCAGGCGGGCGTGACCATGGACGACGTGGCCCTCGTCGCCGTGCACCAGGTGGCGGTCGGCTATCTCGAGGACGTGCACCGTGCGCTCGGCGTGCCGGCCGACCGCACGATCGTCACCGTGGCCGACCACGGGAACCTCGCGTCGGCGACCCTGCCGCTGCAGCTGGTGCAGGCGCTGGAGTCGGGCCGCCTGCGGCGTGGCGACGTCGTGCTGCTGCTCGGCCTGGCCGGTGGCATCAGCATGGGCGCGATGGTGGTCCGGTGGTGACCCGCGCTCCTGAACCGGCCGGGCGCCGCCGGCTCGCCGTCGTCGTGCCGGCGCTGAACGAGGCGCACGAGCACGGGATCCTGCGCACGCTCGAGGCCTTGCACGCACAGGAGGACGACGACTTCGACCTGGTGGTCGTGGACAACGGCTCCACCGACGGCACGCCCGACGTCGTCCGCAAGGCGATCGCGGAATGGGGGCGGCTGCGCTGGCACGTGGTCACCGAGTACCAGAAGGGGACCGGTGCCGCTGCCGACACGGGCATGCGGGCTGCGATCGAGCTCGGGGCCGAGCTGCTGGCCCGGACGGACGCCGACTGCCTGCCGCCGCCCACCTGGACCCGCGCGGTACGGGAGGCGTTCGCATCGGGTGACGAGCTCGTCGCGGGGCGGCTCGTGCCGCGCGCCGACGACCTGCCGGTGTCGCGGTTCCAGCAGGGCGTGCTGTCGTTCGCGCTGTGGGCGTCGAGCACGTTCGGCAAGTTCCGCCCGGGAAACCAGGACGCGGGCTACCTCGGGCCGTACGTCATGACGCCCGGCTGCAACATGGCCATCACGGCGTCCCTGTACGAGCGGGCGGGCGGGTTCCCGCGCACCCGGATCGAGGATGTGCACGAGGACCGTGCGCTGGTCAACGCGGTGCGCCGGCTGACCACCCGGTATGCCGAGCACCGTGCGGTGTGGGTCCGCGCCTCGACACGGCGGGTGCACGCCTGGGGTCTGGTGCGCACCCTCGGCTGGTACGCCGACCACCGGTACCGGCCAGAGGTCGTGGACATCCGATGACGGCGTCGCCCGAGGCGCGCTGGGAGGAGCAGGTCCAGCGGGCCGCGCACCCCGTCGCCTATCCGGCGCTGCGGTCCGCCCGGAACCGGCCGGTGGTGCGGGTGCCGCGCATCGGGGTGGTGGTGAGCGATGCCGATATCGCCCGCGAGGTGCTCCTCGACCTGGACCACTTCTCGAAGGTGGGCCCGGGGGCGCCGTCGGACCTGTGGACGCCGGTGCTCGGACCGTCGGTGCTGCTCAACATGGAGGGGGCCGAGCACGCCGCGCTGCGGCGCGCGCTCGGGCCGCTGTTCTCGCCCCGGGCGGTGCGCGAGCTCGTCGCAGCAGACGACGACGATCGTACGGGCGCGCTGCCGGAGCTCACGCGGCGGCTTGCCGCCGGGGAGACCGTCGACCTGGCCGCCGCGGTGACCGCACAGGCGGGAGCGGTGATCTGCACGATGGTGGGGCTGCCACCGACGGACGACGCCGTGCGCTCGGCCATGACCGCAGCCCGGACGATCACCGGGATGGTGCGACTGCACCGGCACGGGCTCACCCGGACCCAGGTGGCGCGAGCCCGGAGCGTGCTGGAACGGCTGACGGCGCCCGCGCGGGCCGCCTACCGTGCCGGTGACCCCGCGACGGTACCCGGCCGGATGCGGGACCTCGGGCTCTCGGAGCGCGAGGCGATGGGCGCCGTCGGTGCGTTCGTGCTCACCGGGACGGAGACCATCCAGTCGTTCGTGCCGCGGCTCGTGGCCATCGCGCACGACACCGGGTGGACCGGGCGCCTGCTGGCGGACGACGCGCGGCTGCGGCGGCGCGCCGTCGAGGAAGGGCTGCGCGTCACCGTACCGACCCCCGCGATGCTGCGCTCCGTGCGGGCCGACACGTCGGTAGGCGGTGTGCCGGTCAGTGCGGGGGACCGCGTGGTCATCGCCACCGTGAACTGCTGCCGTGCGTCGGGCGGCTTCGACCCCGACCGGCCGGTCGACCCCGCCGTTCGGCACCTCTGGTTCGGCGCGGGCCCGCACTTCTGCCTCGGCATGCCCCTGGCGATGGCCCAGGTCGACGTGGTGCTCGACGCGCTCGCGGCGGCGTCGACCGACGGACGGGTGCCGGTCGTCGGGCGCCGTCGTGCCGCACGCGGCGTGCTCGTCCCGGCGTACCGCTCGCTGGAGCTGGGCCTCCGGGACACGTCCGGTGTCCCGGTCCGGGTCCCGGCCCTCTCCCCGCCGCGAGCGGCGTCGTGACGGACTTCGTGGACGAGCTGCTTGCCGTCGCGCGCAGCACGCCCCACGTCGTCGCGCTCCGCTGGTTCGGCGGCCGCGACGGTGCGCGGGTGCGTGCGGAGGTCACCTTCGGCGACCTCGCCGGGCAGGTGGATCGGACGGCGGCCGGGCTGCGCGCTCGCGGCATGGAGCCCGGTGACCGGGTCCTGTTCAGCATCCGGCCCCGGCCCGAGGGTGTGGTGCTGTGTCTCGCGGTGCTGCTCGCGGGTGGCGCCGTCGTCTTCGTGGACCCGGGTTCGACGCCGGAGCTGTTCGCCGCGCGGATCGCCGCGGCCAGACCTCGCTGGGCCGCTACCGAGGCCCTCCTGTACGCGGCGTCGTCCGGTCCGCTGCGGGGGATCGCCCGGTCCCGCGGTCTCCTGCTCCCGGACTACGGGCGGCTGCCGGTGCGGCACCTGTACACGGGCTCGTGGCTGCCCGGAGTACCGCGCGGGGCCCGCCGGGTGGCGAGCCTGGGCCGCGCGCCGGGGGCGGCCGCGGCACGGGGTGCGTCGCCCGCCCCGGGGGAGGGCCGGGACGACCCGGAGGCGCTAGTCGTGTTCACGTCCGGGACGACGTCGGACCCGAAGGCGGTGGTGCACACCGCGCGCACGCTCGGCGGGATGCTCGGCCTGTTCGCGCAGGTCGGCGGCCTCAAGGCGGGGCAGCGGGCGCACACGGACCAGATGTTCCTCGGGCTGCCGGCCATGCTCGCCGGTGGTACGTGGGAGATCCCGGCGCGGGCGCCCAAGGACGCACCGGAGGCGTTCGCGCGCGGCGTCGCGGGTGCCGACTCGTCGTTCCTGGTGCCCGCTGACGTGACGGCGCTGCTCGATGTGCTGGAGACCCGGGGTGCCGGTGCTTCCCCGGCCGGCGGCGTGCCCTCGGCCGCCGGGGCGGCCGTGGGCCCCGCTGTGCTCGCGGTCGGGGCGGCGCCCGTCACGGTCGCGCTGCTCGAACGTGGCCGTCGCATCCTGCCGGGCACGCGCTGGCTCGCCGTCTACGGGGCGACCGAGATCCTGCCCGCTGCGGTCACCGGCGCCGACGAGAAGATCGCGGCGGCCGCGGACGGCGACCTCGTCGGTCGTCCGCTCGACGGTATCGGCGTCCGGATCGACACGGCGGCAGCGGACCTGGACGCGGCCCCCGCTGCGGCGGCGGGCGCCCACGAGGTGGGCGAGCTCGTGCTGACCGGGCCATCCCTCATGGCCGGGTACCTGTCCGACCTCGACGCGGGCAGGCCCAGTGCGACGGAGCACCGCACCGGGGACCTCGCCTACGAGGACGCCGCCGGCCGGATCGTGCTGGTCGGCCGCAACCGGGACATGATCATCCGCGGCACGGTGAACATCTACCCGGGTCTGTTCGAGCCCCGCCTACGTGGCCTGCCGGGGGTGGCCGACGCCGTCCTGCTCGGCGTCCCGCTGCCCGACGGCGACGAGCGGGTGGTGCTCGTGGTCACGGCGGAGGGCGGGAACCGGGCCGCGGGCGAACCGGAGGTCCGCGCCGGCACCGAGCTGGCCCGGTCGGTCGCGGACCAGGTCATGCGGGTCCTGGACCATGGAGCGCTGCCGGACCTGGTGGTCGAGGCGTCGCACGTGCCGCTCGCAGGCCGCTCCCGGAAACCGGATCGTCGTGCGCTGGTCAACTTGGTTTCACCACTGGCCGGTACAGTGCGCGCATGAGGGTGGCGGTGACCGGTTCGTCGGGTTTTGTCGGTGGTGCTGTGGTGCGCGATCTCGCGGCGCGGGGACATGAGGTGGTCGCGTTCTCGCGGCGTGTGCCCCGGCTGCCCAGCGCGGTCCTGCCTCAGGTGTCCCACCAGCACTGGGACCTCCGGGACGGGCCGCTGGCCAAGGAGGACCGGCCAGAGGGTGTCGACGCCGTCGTGCACTGCGGTGCCGCCGTCGCGGACGGCGGCAGCCACGCCCGCGCCTGGGTGGTCAACGTCGAGGGCACGCGCGCGGTGCGCGAGACGTTCCCGGAGGCCCGGTTCGTGCACGTGTCCTCGGGCAGCGTGTACGACCCGCGGACGCCGAGCGTCGGCGTCACCGAGGCGGAGGCGCCGTCGCACGGTTACGTCAACCCGTACGGCTCCACCAAGGCGGCCGCCGAGCGGTACCTGACGGCCGACGCCGCACGGGAGGGCCGTGGCCCCGTGATCGTGCTGCGTCCGCACGCGGTCTACGGCCCCGGCGACACGACCCTGCTGCCCCGCCTCGAGTCCGCGGCGGTCGGCGGCTGGCTGCCGATCCCGGGCGGCGGCAAGGTGCGTCAGCACCTCACGCACGTCGACACCCTCGCGCACGCGGTCCGGGCGGCCCTGGCCGCCGACGTCGAGCCCGAGATCGCGGCCGGCCGGCCGCTGGTCGCGAACGTGGCCGATGCCAGGCCCGTCGACCTGGACGAGACGCTCGAGCTGCTGATGTTCGCCAGGTTCCGGCCGGTGCAGGTGGTCGCCATCCCGATCCGGCTGGCGAACGCGCTGGCCTGGGCGGGGGAGCGGGTGTCCCGGTGGACCGGCCGCGAGCCCCGGCTGTCGCGGTACACGATCAGCCACCTCGCGATGGAGCGCACCTATGACCTCACGGTGCTGCGCGAGCGTCTCGGCGTCGACCCCGCACCGACGTCGCTGCACGGCGCGATGAGCTGGTGAGCCTCTGCGGCTCAAGCCGACTGCATCCGGATCTGTATGCAGAGTTGTATGCATATCCGTTGCGCACAGTGTGAACGCAGACGCATGCTCGGTGTCATGAGTACCTCGATCCGGGTGTCCCGTGAGTTGCACGAGCGGCTGGTCGAACGCGCTCAGGCGCAGCACGTGTCGCTCCCGTGGAGTACGGGCTGCCGATCGTTGCTCCGATCTCGCGCACCAAGCTGGACTACCCGACTCACGTCGAGCTCGACGGAGTGCTCCCGGTGGCGTGCTACATCCAATGCGAGCAGATCCGTGTCGTGAGCGCCGAGCGGCTCGTGCGGAAGGTGGGCGGCGTCGACATGATCCGGGTCGAGACCATCGTGCGGAGGCTCCTCGCGCTGTGACCGCGTCACGAGCGGAGGCCCGCAGGACCCGTCGGCCCTATGGGTCATCTGAATAGCCTGACCGGACAGGGCAATCTGTCCCGAATGCCCTACCCTGTGCGGGTGATCCCAGGGAGCGACACCGCGGTCGAGACACTTGGGCTGCGCAAGGCGTACCGGTCGGTGCGGGGGCGCGTCGTGGGCGTCGACGGGCTGGACCTACGCGTACCGGCCGGCGGGGTCCACGCACTGCTCGGGCTCCCCCGATCCGGTAAGACCACTGCGCTCCGCCTGCTCACCGGCCTGGCGCACGCAGACGCCGGCGCCATCAAGATCTTCGGCGTCCCCGTCCCGGACGGCCTGCCCGACCTCGCCGGCCGCATCGGCGCCGTCGTCGGGGAGCCCGGTTTCCAGGCGCGGCTGAGCGGACATCGGAACCTGGCCATCCTGGCGATCGCAGCAGGCGTGCCGCGCACCCGCGTCGACGAGGTGCTGGCGCGCGTGATCCTCACCGACCGCGCCAAGGCGGCCTACGGCACCTACTCCGCCGACGAGCAGCGGCGCCTTGCGCTCGCGGCCGCGCTCCTGCGCGACCCGGACCTGCTCGTCGTCGACGAGCCGAGCGGAGGGCTCGACGCCGTCGGCACCCGCGAGATCCGGCAGGCCCTGCGGCGGCTCGCGGACCAGGGCACGACAGTGCTCGTGGCGACCGGTGTCCTCACCGAGGCCCAGCAGATCGCGGACACGGTCACGGTGCTCGACGGCGGCCGCGTCCTTGCGCAGGGCACCGTCGCCGACCTGCTCGGTGACGCCAAGGTCACCGTCCGGGTCCGCCTGGACGAGCCGGGCAAGGCGGCAACGACACTGCGGGCGGCGGGGTTCAAGGTCCGGGCCGACGGCGAGCTGCTGCACGTCGACGGCGTCGCCGAACCGGCAGACATCTCGCGGGCGCTGGCGAAGCAGAAGCTCTTCCCGGGTGAGCTCGCGCCGCAGCGGGAGGGCCTGGCGGCGGTCGTCGGCCGGCTGCGGCCGGTCGCGCCGTCTGTCCCCGAGCCGCTCAGCCGTGCCGAGGAACGGGCCGCCCGCAAGGCGGCCGAGCAGCAGACGGCGGACCGAAAGAAGGCCGCCGACCAGCGCAGGGCCGACAAGGAAGCGGCCGAGAAGCGGGCTGCGGCCGACAAGGCCGTCGCCGAGAAGACTGCCGCGAGGCAAGCGATCTCGGACGGGAAGGCCGCCGCCAAGCAGGCCAGGATCGACGACAGGGCAGCGCGGAAGCAGCCAACGACCGACGAGAAGGCAGCCATGAAGCCGGATGTCGAGCGGCTCACTGCTGAGCTCGACGCCAGGCCGAGCGCTGGACCGGACGGTGCCAAGCCGGGCACGGCCAAGCCGGATGCCAAGCCGGGCACGGCCAGGCCGACCGCTTCGAAGCGCGCCAAGGGGAGCCGATGACGGGACTGTTGTGGGCCGAGCTGCGCCGGTTCGGCGTGCGACCAGCGATCCGGTGGATCGCGGCGGGGATGGTGCTGCACGTCGTGGTCGCGGTGGCGCTGACCGCGTTCGAGGCGGACGTCTCGACCCTCGCCGAGCTGCTCACGCGGGGCGAGATCTCGTTCTACGCGATGACCTCGGTGTTCCTGGCCTACGTGGCAGGTGTGCTGCTGGTCACGGGGGACGCGGCGTCGGGCGGGACGCGGGCGCTGCTGACCGTCGAGCCGCGGCGCGGCCGCGTGTACTGGAGCAAGGTGGCAGCCGCTGGGCTGGCTGTGCTGCCTGGGGTCGCTGCGGCCTACGCGCTGCTGGCACTGGGGATGTACGGGGTGCAGGCCCGCGCGGGTGGGCTCGGCGGACCCCCGGCGGAGCTGGCGCTCGCGCTGACGTGGAGCGGGGTGCGGGTGCTCGCGCTCGCGGCGTGCGCGGCGGCCTGCGGTGCGGCTCTTGGAGTGCTGGTGCGGCGCTGGTGGATGGCCGTGCTTCTCGCCGCCGCGTGGGTCCTGGTCGAGGAGACGGTGCTGAGCACGATGCCCCCCGCCCCGGCCTGGCTGGTGTTCGCGAACGCCGACGGTTCGATCCGGGGTACCGGGACGCTCCTGTCCGGCGACGCCATTCTCGCGGTGCCGGTCGGGCACAGCGCGCTCCTGCTGCTGTGCGGCACGACGGCGCTGACCCTGCTCGGCTGGGTGGTGTTCCGGTACCGGGACGTGCGCTGACGGTGTGGCGGTTCATCCGCGAACCGCGGGATCCCGCGGCTGAGCGCCCCCGGCGTCTCGGATCGTGGGACCTTCGGCCCGCTGGGTGACACCGGCGCAGATTCGGCGTAACGTGCGTCACGTGCAGACGATCATTCTTGTAGTACTTCCTGAGCGCGCGGCCTAAGCCCCAGCACAGGCATCGTCCGCGCGCTCACCCTGGCAGTCCTTGCTCATCAAGGACCCGGGGTTTTTTTGTTGTCACGAACGCTCGCTTTCGCCCCGGGACGGGGCGCGACGGCAGGAGATCCGTATGACCGGCACACCGACACCCGCACAGATCGCCGCGCGCGCCGAGGCGCGTGACCAGGTGCGCACCGAGCTTCGGTCCCGCACGGTAGGCGGCAGGACCGAGCCCGAGGCAGCCACGCCTCGCGTCGGGCCGGAAGAAGTGACGGGTGCGCAGTCCATCGTCCGCTCGCTCGAGGAGGTCGGCGCCGACACCGTCTTCGGTATCCCGGGCGGCGCGATCCTGCCGCTGTACGACCCGCTGATGGATTCCGCCAAGCTCCGCCACATCCTCGTGCGGCACGAGCAGGGCGGCGGGCACGCGGCGTCGGGCTACGCCCACGCGACCGGCCGGGTCGGGGTGACCATGGCGACGTCGGGCCCGGGTGCGACCAACCTGGTGACGCCCATCGCGGACGCCCACATGGACTCGATCCCGCTCGTGGCGATCACCGGCCAGGTGGCGTCCTCGTCGATCGGGACCGACGCGTTCCAGGAGGCCGACATCGTCGGCATCACCCTGCCGATCACCAAGCACAACTTCCTGGTCACCGACCCCGCCGAGATCCCGCGCACCATCGCGGAGGCGTTCCACATCGCCTCCACGGGGCGGCCTGGTCCCGTGCTCGTCGACATCTCGAAGTCGGCGATGCAGGCGCGCACGACGTTCTCCTGGCCGCAGGAGCTGCAGCTGCCCGGATACCACCCGGTGACCAAGCCCCACTCGAAGCAGATCCGTGAGGCCGCGAAGCTGCTGGCCACCGCTCGGCGGCCGGTGCTCTACGTGGGCGGCGGCGTCATCCGGTCCGGTGCGGCCGACCTGCTGCGCCAGCTCGTCGACCTGTCCGGGGCGCCCGTGGTGACCACGCTGATGGCCCGCGGAGCGGTGCCCGACAGCCACCCGCAGCACCTCGGCATGCCCGGTATGCACGGCACCGTGCCGGCGGTGGCGGCCCTGCAGAAGGCGGACCTGGTCTTCGCGCTCGGCGCCCGGTTCGACGACCGCGTCACCGGCAAGCTCTCGAGCTTCGCGCCGCTCGCGGCGATCGTGCACGCGGACATCGACCCCGCGGAGATCGGCAAGAACCGCGAGGCGGACGTCCCGATCGTCGGCGACCTCCGCGAGGTCATCGGTGACCTGCTGCCCGAGCTGGCCAGGGAGCACGACGCACACGGCAAGCCGGACGTCGAGGGCTGGTGGCGTCAGCTCGACGAGTGGCGTCACACCTACCCGCGCGGCTTCACCCAGCCGGAGGACGGCAACCTCTCGCCGCAGCACGTGATCCAGCGGGTCGGGGAGCTGACCGGCCCCGACGGGATCTATGTCGCGGGCGTGGGGCAGCACCAGATGTGGGCGGCCCAGTTCATCAGCTACGAGCGGCCCAACACCTGGATCAACTCCGGCGGCCTCGGCACGATGGGCTACTCCGTTCCCGCCGCGATGGGCGCGAAGGTCGGCCAGCCGGACCGGACGGTCTGGGCGATCGACGGCGACGGCTGCTTCCAGATGACCAACCAGGAGCTCGCCACCTGCACGATCAACGACATCCCCATCAAGGTGGCGGTGATCAACAACAGCTCGCTGGGCATGGTGCGGCAGTGGCAGACGCTCTTCTACGAGTCGCGCTACTCCAACACCGACCTGCACACAGGCCACGGCACCATGCGGGTGCCGGACTTCGTGAAGCTCGCCGACGCCTACGGCTGCGAGGGCATCCGCGTGGAGCGGGCCTCCGACGTCGACGCGGCGATCAAGCGGGCCAACGAGATCGACGACCGTCCCGTGGTCGTGGACTTCACCGTCTCGCGGGACGCGATGGTGTGGCCCATGGTCGCCGCCGGTGTGAGCAACGATGACATCCAGTACGCACGCGGCATCTCGCCGGCGTGGGACCGAGAAGACTGAGCGAGGACTGACCCCATGTCGAGGCACACCCTGTCGGTGCTCGTGGAAGACAAGCCCGGCGTGCTCACGCGCGTCGCCGGGCTGTTCGCCCGCCGAGCGTTCAACATCCACTCCCTGGCGGTGGGCCCCACGGAGCACGAGGAGATCTCGCGCATCACCGTGGTGGTCGACGTCGAGGAGCACCCCCTGGAACAGGTCACCAAGCAGCTCAACAAGCTGATCCACGTGATCAAGATCGTCGAGCTCGAACCCGAGTCGTCAGTGCATCGCGAGCTGCTGCTCGTCAAGGTGCGGGCCGACGCCACCACCCGAACCGGGGTGCTGGAGGTCGTCGAGATGTTCCGGGCGCGCGTCGTCGACGTCGTGCCGGACTCCGTGGTCATCGAGGCCACGGGCCCCGCGGCGAAGCTCGACTCGCTGCTCGCGGCGCTGGAACCGTACGGCGTCCGTGAGATCGTCAAGTCCGGGACCCTGGCCATCGGCCGGGGCGCTCGGTCCATCACCGACCGGGCGTTCGAGCGCTCGGTCCGGTCTCACGCGGCGACAGGCACGGCGTGAGACCGTCCCCTACTGACTTACTTTCCACCCGAGATATCAACTCAAGGAGCAAGAACCGTGGCTGAGCTGTTCTACGACGACGACGCCGATCTGTCGATCATCCAGCAGAAGAAGGTTGCTGTGATCGGCTACGGCAGCCAGGGCCACGCACACGCCCTGAACCTGCGTGACTCCGGCGTGCAGGTGACCGTGGGCCTGCGCGAGGGCTCGGCGTCCCGCACGAAGGCCGAGAACGAGGGCCTCGCCATCGCGACCGTGCCGGACGCCGTCCGGGATGCCGACGTCGTCGTCATCCTCGCGCCCGACCAGGTGCAGCGGCACCTGTACGCCGAGGACATCGCGCCGAACCTCAAGGAGGGCGCTGCGCTCGTCTTCGGGCACGGCTTCAACATCCGGTACGGCTACATCAAGCCCGAGGCCGGGCACGACGTGCTGATGGTGGCCCCCAAGGGCCCCGGCCACATCGTGCGCCGCGAGTTCGCCGACGGCCGCGGCGTGCCCGTGATCGTCGCCGTCGAGCAGGACGCCTCTGGCACGGCCTGGGACATCGCCCTGTCGTACGCCAAGGGCATCGGTGGCCTCCGCGCCGCCGGCATCAAGACGACGTTCACCGAGGAGACCGAGACCGACCTGTTCGGCGAGCAGGCCGTGCTGTGCGGTGGCGCGTCGCAGCTGGTCCAGTACGGGTTCGAGACGCTGACCGAGGCCGGCTACCAGCCGGAGGTCGCGTACTTCGAGGTGCTGCACGAGCTCAAGCTGATCGTCGATCTCATGGTCGAGGGCGGCATCGCCAAGCAGCGCTGGTCCGTGTCGGACACCGCTGAGTACGGCGACTACGTCTCCGGCCCGCGGGTCATCGACCCGCGCGTCAAGGAGAACATGAAGGCCGTGCTGGCCGACATCCAGAACGGTGCGTTCGCGGACCGCTTCATCGCGGACCAGGACGCCGGCGCCCCCGAGTTCAAGGAGCTGCGCGCCAAGGGCGAGCAGCACCCGATCGAGGCCACCGGCCGCGACCTGCGCAAGATGTTCGCGTGGATCAAGCCGTCTGACTCCGACTACGTCGAGGGCCAGGCCGGTCGGTAAGGCGTAGCGTCGCGCTGACGAGGTAGGGGCGAGGAACGAGCCTCTACCGCTGTCGAGCAGAGCGCTTCCCGACCCAAGAGGATCGAGGGCCAGGCCGGTCGCTGACCGTACCGCCCCGCAACGCACGGCGCCCCGTTCTCCGCACGGAGAGCGGGGCGCCGTCGTGTGTCAGGCGTGGCGGCGCCGCTCCGCGAGAAGCGGCACGGCCACGCCGACCAGCGTCAGGGCGGCGCCCACGTAGGTCGCGACCCCGGGTGGCGTGGCGCCGGGCGTCACCGCATCGAGGACCAGCGCCATGACGATCTGCCCGGCGATCATGCCAAGACTGAGCAGCAGCACCCCGATCCTGTGCACCACGGTCGCCGACAGGGCGATGAACGCGATGCCGATGATCCCGCCGGTGTACAGCAGCGGGTCTGCCGGGAAGGCGCCGTCGGGCAGGCCCTCGGCCAGCACCGAGACCCCGAGGGCGGCCGCGAGCACGGCGGTGCCCACCACGAAGTTCACGAGCGTCGCGGCGAGCACGTCGTCGGCGGCGGCGCGGACGTGCCCGTTGACCGCCTGCTGCCAGGCCGACCCGACCCCCGCGAGCAGCGGCAGCGCGGCCAGCGCCAGGACCGACGGCGACCCGAGGTCACCCGACATCGCGATGGCGACGGCGGCGACGGTCAGCACCGGACCGATGGCGCGCGGAAACGTCACCAGACGTACCCCGCCCGGCCCGAGACCGAGCCGGTCGATGACGACGGACCCGAGGGACTGGCCGGTGACGAAGGCGACGATGAAGGTCGCGACCCCCAGCGCCCCGACGGTGAGGCCCTGGGTCGCGACGAAGAACGCACCCGCCGCGCCACCGAGTACCTGCCAGGGGCGCAGGCCTCCCTCGCGCAGTGCCGTGGAGATCCGGCGCATGCCGGCCCGGCTACGGCGGGAGACCAGGAGGGCCAGGGTCAGGAGGATCAGCCCGGACCCGAAGGACACGACCGCCGCGAGGTAACCGCTGCCGACATGCTCCGCCAGGGAGCCGTTGACCCGGCTCTGCACGGCGATCCCGGCTCCGCCGACGACGGCGAGCGCGACGCCCGCCGCCGCGCGTCGGCCAGGGCGGGTGGCGTGCGGGGCGGTGGGGGTGACGGGCGCGGGGCCGTCGAGCGAGAGGTCCTGGGGCACCCGACAAGTCTAGGAACGACGCTTGCTCGAGGCACCGGTGCATCCTGTCGACCTCGTCACAGCACGACGGCGCCCCACCTCGCGTAGAGGTGGGGCGCCGCAGCTCCGCCGTTGGCTGCAGGTGTGGTCGGTATTTCGTCAGGTGATCGGCATTCCGGGTCCCGCCCGTCGACGAGCCCACCGACGGCGCCGAGGAGTCGGGCCCGGTGTCCGAGCTCGCCGGCGACGGAGACGGCGCGGGCG
>NZ_JBEZZF010000074.1:0-25239 GCF_040639055.1 Promicromonospora sp. NPDC023987
CGACGTACCAGGTACGTCGAGTCAGGGCCGCAGTACCGACAGACGTTCGCGTGATCTCTGGCAAGGCACGCCGTAGCCTCGAGGCGTGACCCGCGAGGAACGCCGCCTGCGCCTGTCGATCGACGACCAGATCGAGAACCGGTATCTCGAGGTGCCGTTCGAGATACCGGCGGGGCGCACGCCCGGTGGCCTGGAGGTCACCCTCGCCTACGACCGGGAGGCCGCGGTGATCGACCTGGGCTGCCGCGATCCGGAACGCTGGCGCGGGTGGTCGGGCGGCGCGCGGTCCCGCTTCGCGATCACGCCGGGCGCCGCCACCCCCGGGTACGAACCCGGCGAGCTGGTCCCGGGCCGGTGGGCGGTGGTCCTCGGCCTGCACGGGATGCCTGCCGAGCCCGTCGACGTCACCGTCACGATCGCTACCGGGGTCGACGCCGGCGCGGTCGAGGACGAGCCACCCGCCCCGCCCCCGCCGTCGGGCAGGGGGACGGGTAGCTGGACCGGTAGCGGTGGCAGCAGCAGTGCCGGTGCCCGGGCGAACGGGCGTGCGCCGGGCCGGACCCGGCTCAGCCGGGACCTGCCCGCACCGGACGGCCTGACCTGGTACGCGGGCGATCTGCACGCGCACACCACGCACTCGGACGGGACGCTGAGCATCGCCCAGCTCACGGCGGCGGCCGCGGGCCGGGGCCTGGACTTTCTCGCCGTGACCGACCACAACACCGTCTCCCACCACGCGCACCTGCCGGGCGTGGGCGCCGCGTACGACGTGTGCCTCGTTCCCGGACAGGAGGTGACCACGCACGCCGGCCACGCCAATGCGTTCGGTGACATCGGCTGGGTGGACTTCCGGCGTCCGGCCGCACAGTGGCTGTCCGACGTCGAGGAGCGGGGCGGCCTGCTCTCCGTGAACCATCCGGTCCAGGACGACTGCGGCTGGCTGTATCCCGTCCAGACCGGTTTCGTCGAGCTGTGGCACATCTCGTGGTTCCTCGACCTGACGGCCACGGGCCCGTGGGCGTACCTCCGGGCGGCGGCCGGGTTCCGGGAGGCGCACGATCGTCCTGTCCTGCTGGGCGGCAGCGACTTCCATACGCCTGATCAGGGCTTCCCGCCCGGCACGCCCACCACGTGGGTCGCCGCAGAGGACCGCACGCCCGAGGCGATCCTCGACGCGGTCCGCCATGGGCGGACCGCCATCAGCCGGTTCCCCGGGCCGGGCGAGCCGGCTCTGGTGCGGGTGGGTGACGACCTGGTCGCCGTCGACGCGGACGGGACGGTCCTGGTGGACGGCCCCGCCTCCGGGGGATCCCTCACCCTCGGCGGACCGCTCGATCGCGCGGACCGGCCCGGGAACGGCAGCGGCCGACGACGCCGGGTGCGCGGCGACCGGGTGGCGTTCTCCGCACCGCCCGAGCACGGCCCCTACCGCCTGGAGGCTGCCGACCGGACCCTGCTCGCGATCAGCGCGTGACAGGTACGGAGCCCGGCGCGGGATCCGGTCCGGCCACCGGACCATATGGCGAGCCCGCATCCTGCGGCGCGGGCGGCAGGCGGATGAACCGGGAGACCGTCGTGCCGATCACGAGGAGGGCGAACGGGTACAAGGACAGGTATACCCGGAACGCCTGCCCGGGGTCCGGTCCGGGGTCGCTTCCCGAGCGGTAGCCGAACCACACGGCCAGCGATGCCAGCGCCCCCGCGGTGACCAGGCCGTTGAGCCGGCCCAGCACACCGAACGCCGCCAGGAAGAGGCCGCTGCGGTGGGTGCCGTGGCGCGCGGCGTCGGCGTCGAGCACCCGGGCGACGACGACGTCGTTCGTGGCGAGGAGCCCGGAGTACCCGACGGCTACCGAGAGCCCGCCGAGGATCCCCGTGAGCAGGTCCGTCGCGAAGTACATCGGCACGAACCCGACGGCCGCGACCGGCAGCGCGAGCCGCCAGGTCCAGGCGGCGCCCTTGCGCCGCACCACGGCGGCCCACACGCTCAGCATCCCGATCGACACCACGATCACGACCAGCTGGAGGATGCTCGCGTCCAGCGCGGAGCCGCCCAGCGTGTGGTCGACGTACAGCTGCAGACCGCCCAGGACCAGCGCCATCGCAGCCCCGTAGCAGGCGTTGACCAGTCCGACCGTCCAGAAGTGCGAGGTCGACAGGATCTGTCCCACCGACCGGAAGAACACCGGCCTCGGCTCGGCGTCGAGCGCTGGATCCTCCCGCACGCCGAACGCCATCCAGAGGATCACCACCGCCGACACGACCCCGAAGATCACCGCGAGACGCCCGTAGCCGACGGCCGAGCCTTCCGTGCCCAGCACGTTCCGGGCCAGGACCGGCGTCAGCGCCAGGGCGATCACCAGCGCGATCAGCTGCGCGCCCTGCCGCACCGCGTTCGCCGTCGCCCGACGTCGTTCGTGGGAGAACAGCTCCGGCAGGAGGGCGCCGTAGCTGGCGTTGATCAGTGAGTCGGCCATCTCCGTGGTGATCGCGAACACCGCGAACCACACGGCGAGCCCCACCGCGGAGTCGGCCACCGGCCCCGGCACGGAGAACAGTGCGACCGTCGTGCAGGCCAGCACCAGCGCACCGGTCACCAGGTACGGCCGACGCCGCCCCCACCGGGACCGGGTGCGGTCCGAGAGGTACCCGAACACGGGGTTGTCCAGCGCGTCGAGCACCCCGTACACCGCGTACACCGTCGCGTAGACGACGGCGTCCAGGCCGAGCAGCTCGACGTACACGTAGAGCATCGAGCCCTTGACGAGATTGATCGGCAGCGAGGTACCGAACATGCCGGCGCCGTAGCGCAGCGGCGACGTCCGTTCCTGCGCCGTCCCTTCCGTGGGCGCGTCCGACGACGCGCCTGCCGCTCGTTCGGCGTCCATGCCGGCGAGCGTACTCACCAACGGGCGACGAGGTCGATGCCCTGCCGCTCGATCTCCCGGACGAAGACCGGGTCACCCAGCAGGCGCAGCTCCCACGTCCGCTTGCGCCACCACCCCGCGGACTCCGCTCGCAGACGCGCCGTGTCCGGGGCCGGGTGCAGGAAGAGCTCGCTCGCACCCTCGGGCATCCGCGCCAGCAGCCGCACGTAGTAGCCACGCAACGACCCGTAGTCCCGGGCCTCCGCGTCACCGCCCCGGTGGGTGGCGATGACACGCGGCAGGCGCACCCCCACGGCGTCCGCCGCTGCGACGCCGGTCGCGTGCCGGGTCCGGACGGCGGCGGTGGCCAGCTCCGGGTCGTCGTCGCCGTACAGCTCCAGGCCGCGCGGCAGCCGGAACGCCAGGCCGCGCTCTGCGCACACCCCGATCGCCTCGGCGAGATAGGAGCGGCCCAGCAGCCCGTAGAGCGTGCCCTGGTGGGAGTCCAGGCGGTTCGGCGCAGGCGAGCCGGCGGCGGCGGTGGCCCACACCAGCGCGTCCACCTGAGCGGTGACCCGGTCGACGACGTCGTCGAAGCCACCCTCCGGCGCGGGCGTCGGCAGCACCACGTGGACGCCCGGGGCGACGTCCGGGGCCGAGCGGGCGCAGAGCTCGACGGCACGTGTGGCGCCTGGGTTCGCCGGCCCACCCGGCACAGCTCGTGCCCCGCCCGGCACAGCTCGTGCCCCGCCCGGCACCGCTCGTGGCTCGTGCTGCTGCCAGTGGTCCGGATGCGCCGTGATGACACTGACCGCGGTCAGTGGTGATCCGGCGAGCAGAGCGGCGATCTCGCGGTCGGCATCGGGATCGGTGCCGGCGTCGTCAGCGGTGAGCACGAGACTGCGCGTCATGCGTCCAGTCTGGCGCAGCTGGTGTCCGCTTGAGCCTCGGGCGTCCGGGACCGGACCAGAACGGGTCGGGTACGGGTCAGGACCGGCCGATCACGCTCGTGCCGAGGGCTTCTCCTGCCTCCCCGAGCTGGACCTCGAGCTCCCAGGGCGTGGTCACCTGCGGGATGGCCGCGGGGACACAGGTCAGCGCCGCCGCGTGCAGGGTCAGGCTGGCACCGAGCGTGTCCGCCCGCCACACGCCGGGGCCGACCACCTCGAACTCCCCCGCCGCGGTGCGGTGCAGGACCACGACGTACTCCTGGCCCTCCTCCAGGACGGCAGACAGGCCGGCTCCCGGCGGTGACGACGAGGACCCGACCTGGGTGACGGCGAGATCTGCGTTCTTCGCCACCGCGCCGAGCAGCACCTTGCGCACCTGGAGCTCGGTGCGGGTGTACGGCACCCGGTCGACGACGTCGACGCTCGCGTCGCCCGCCTGCACCACGGCGACGACGTCGGCGTCGGCGACCAGCTGCTCGACCGTGTCGTACTCCTCGGGTGCGGTGATGTCGAGGGCGCCCGCGTCGGTCGTGCAGCCGCTGAGCAGCCCGGCCACCCCGAGCACAATGCCGAGCAGACCGCCGGACACAGCACCGGGCACACCGCGGGACAACCCCACCTGCCGTCGCATTGCCGGACCTGCCTCCCTCGTCCTGGTCGCCAAGCGCCTCGTTCGGCGCCCCCTCATGGAGAGAGCGACAGGACGTAGCGCGTGGTGCACCCGCTTGACGAACCCCTTGCGGCGCGCTCGTTCGTGCAACGAATGCTCCTCCGTTGCACAGAGTCAGGACAAGGGTCCACGCCGACGAGCCGCGCTCCATCGGGCAGGCGATTTACCACGATGTGAAAACCCGGCGGAACGCAGGAGAACGTCCCGGTGACCTGCACGGAAAGGGCCGGCCTCCGTCGAGGTCGCGTCGGGTCGCCCGCAGCTTCGTCAGGCGGCGTGCGCCCTGCCGATCGCACGGACGAGGCCCGACGTGGAGATCGAGCCCTTGCGGTAGCGCTCCACCGCGGCGATGAGCGCCTCGCCGACGTCGCGTGGCACGCGCGAGGACTGGGCCACGGGATACCAGATCTCGCGCTCGAACACGCCGGTCCGTCGAGCCGGGCCCCGGTAGAGGCGTCCGGCGAGCGCCGGCGGTGCCGGAACCGGGGCGTGGACCGTGGCCCCCGCTGCCGCGCCGTGCCCGGCCGGTGGGGCCTGAGGCGCCGGTGGCGGTGGCGGTGGCGGTGGTGCGATGGGTGGGGCCGAGGGCGCCGGTGGCGCCTGAGCCGTCACGCCTGGCGACGGGGCCGGGCCCGGGGCAGGGCCCGGGGGAACGGGCGCGTGCCCACCGGTGGGCCCGGCAGAGGAAGCCGGTGACGTCTGCAGCGCGGGACGGTTCGCGAGGCGCGACGCCCGGTAACGGGATCCAGGGTTCCAGCGCAGGGTGGGCACCGGCGGCTTGGCCGGCCGGACGCCGCTGGTCTCGCGGCGGGGCGCGGGCGGGTCGAGGATTTCTGCCGTGTCCGAGGTTTCTGCCGTCGCTGCGGTGTCGGCCGCGTGCGCGGTCCGCAGCGCCGCCACGATGCGGGCGACGCGTCCGGGGTCCGCGTTCAACTGGTGCGCATGCACTTCCTGCGCGTGAGTTCCCTGCGTGTGGTTTTCCTGAGGGTTGTCCGCGCTCGAACCGTCCGAGACCTGGCTCTCCGTGCCGTCCGCCATGACCGCTCCCTCACCATCGAACCCGGCCGCGACCAGCGGCGACCGCTGTCCCATATGTTCCCTGCCCTGGCTCGGGCGTGCAAGCCCCTGTCGCGATGCGCGCCCCGGCGCCCAGGTGGCGGTCGAGCGCGGTGGCCAGGAGCGGCGGCAGAGCCACGTGACCCTGCCACGTGCAGGATCACGGCCTCGGCTTCCGTCGAGCCTTGGCTCGGGCCTCAGCTTCCGCCGAGTCTCATTCTCCGCCGAGCATGTCGAGGAAGCTCGGGGTGCTGGAGAACGGGTCGGCCGGCTTCTTGTGGTCGCCCCGGGCGAACACGAGTCCGGCGAGGGACCGGCCTGCCCGCTCGATACGCTGCGGCAGGGAGCTGCCCTCGCCGTCGCGCCCGCTGGTGTTCGCGGCCTGTGCCCAGTCGTCGGTCGCTGCGAAGACGGACGTCGTGACGACGTCGGCCCGCAGGTAGGTGAACAGCGGACGCATCGAGTACTCGAGCGCGAGCGAGTGGCGTGGTGTGCCGCCGGTGGCGCCGAGCAGCACGGGCATGCCCGTGAGGGCTTCCTTGTCGAGGATGTCGACGAACGACTTGAACAGCCCCGAGTAGGTGGTGGTGAACAGCGGCGTGACGGCGATGACGGCGTCGGCCTGGGTGACGGTCTCGACGGCCCGGGCCAGCTCGCCGGTCGGGAACCCGGTGAGCATGGCGTCGACGATCGCGTGGCCGTGGTCGCGCAGCTCGATCATCTCGACGGTCACGTCGTGCCCGAGCGCCTCGAGCTCGCGCACCGTGGCGCCGGCCATGCGGTCGGCGAGGAGCCGCGTGGACGAGGGCTGGCCGAGCCCGGCGTGCACGACGGCGATCGTGCGGTGGTCGCGCTCCTCGGCGGCCTCGGTCACGTCGGTGGACCGGGTCCGGTCGGCGGCCTCGGTCATGACAGCACCTCCTCGGCCCGCTTGCCGGTGTACTCGTCGCCGCCGTCGCCGACGTGCGTGGCACCCGTCGCGCCCTTGGCCTGGGCAGCGGTGACGCGCTCGGCGTGCGTGGGCGGGTTGGCCGGCACACCCTCGGGGCGCTTTGCGTCGGCGATCTTGCGCAGCTCGGGCACGACGTCGGAGGCGAGCAGGTCGATCTGTTCGAGGACGGTCTTGAGGGGCAGGCCCGCGTGGTCCATGAGGAACAGCTGGCGCTGGTAGTACCCGACGTCGTCGATGAAGGACCCGTAGCGGTCGACGACCTGCTGCGGCGAGCCGACGGTCAGCGGGGTGTCGCGCGTGAAGTCCTCCATGCTGGGGCCGTGGCCGTAGACGGGCGCGTTGTCGAAGTAGGGACGGAACTCGTCCCAGGCGGCCTGGCTGTTCTTGCGCAGGAACGCCTGGCCGCCCAGGCCCACGATCGCCTGGTCGGCGCGGCCGTGGCCGTAGTGCTCGAACCGCTGGCGGTAGAACTGGACCATCTGCTTGGTGTGGGTCATGGGCCAGAAGATGTTGTTGTGCAGGAACCCGTCACCGTAGTAGGCGGCCTGCTCGGCGATCTCGGGGCTGCGGATCGAGCCGTGCCACACGAAGGGCGGCACGCCGTCCAGCGGGCGCGGGGTCGCGGTGAAGCCCTGCAGCGGGGTGCGGAACTTGCCCTCCCAGTCCACGACGTCCTCGGTCCAGAGGCGGCGCACGAGCGCGTAGTTCTCGATGGCGAGCGGGATGCCCTGGCGGATGTCCTGCCCGAACCACGGGTAGACGGGGCCGGTGTTCCCGCGGCCCATCATCAGGTCCATGCGCCCGTCCGAGATGACTTGGAGCATCGCGTACTCCTCGGCGATGCGGACCGGGTCGTTGGTCGTGATCAGCGTGGTCGCCGTCGACAGGGTGATGTTCTTGGTGACGCCGGCGAGGTAGCCGAGCATCGTCGTCGGACTGGAGGCAACGAACGGCGGGTTGTGGTGCTCACCGGTGGCGAAGACGTCGAGGCCTGCCTCGTCCGCGTGCTTCGCGATGGTGAGCATCGCCCGGACGCGTTCGGTGTCGTCCGGGGTGTGCCCCGTCGTCGGGTCCGTCGTCACGTCACTGACACTGAAGATCCCGAACTGCATGATGCCGCGCTCCCCTGATCGTGGTGCTGATGCTGCTCGTACCGAGCTGCTGCCGTATCGAGCTGTCCATGCAGATGCATGCACACCCCCGTCAACCTGCTGCTAGCCTCGATTGTTCCCACCTGGCATTGTTCCTACCCGGCTCCTGCCCGGCCTGCTCCGACCAGCCTCGACGCACGTGAGATCGCGCACATACGCGCCCATTTTGCCCGGAGTGCGCTTGCGAGCGCACATCCGACGCGTAGCCTGATCAGACGGCTGGAAAGATGACGGCCGGAACGGCTGGAACATCACAGAGGGTCCCCGCGTTGGCACTACGGACCTTTCTCCGCCACCTATCCCGACAACCCTCTGGAGGACATCGTGCCCGACCGGTCCCTGCGCGGTATGAGCATCGGTAGTAAGAGCATGGAGTCCGACGAGGGCGTGGACTTCGCCCCTCGGTTCCAGGCCTACTACGACTGCCCCAACGGCCACACCATCATCCTGCCCTTCGCCACCGACGCGGACGTCCCCCCGATCTGGGAGTGCCGCTGCGGCGAGGAGGCCCTGCTGCGCGACGCCGAGAAGCCGGAGCCCAAGGCGACCAAGCCGCAGCGCACCCACTGGGACATGCTGCTGGAGCGCCGCACCGTCAAGGAGCTCGAGGACCTGCTCGACGAGCGCCTCGAGCTCCTCCGCGCCGGCAAGCTCCGCCGCTCCGCCTGACAGCTCCCAGCCGGCGGTCCCGCGACCGTCAGCGGAAACCGTCAGCAGCGACTGACAGCAGCAGAACGACCGTCGGGTCCAGGCCACAAGGCCCGGACCCGACGGTCGTTCTGCTGTGCCTACCGGGCGCCAGCCACCTCCGTCATCCCCTGCGTCGCAACCCGCCCACGACACCTGCCGCGACCAGCACCACCGCGAGACCACCGACCACCCAGCCCGGCCAGTACCCCGCCGCCACCGCCGGCGTGATCGACGACCGCAACGGCAGGTTCGCCACGAACACGTCGTCCGTGAACAGCCCCGTGCGCCGCACCACCGTGCCGTCCGGCGTGATCACACCCGACACACCCACCGTCGAGATCTGCACCGCCGCCCGGCCCGTCGTGATCGCCTGCATCCGCGACATCGCCAGCTGCTGCGTCGACTCCGCCGTGAACCCGAACGACGCGTTGTTCGTCGGGATCACCAGCACCTGCGCCCCCTGCACGACCGCGTCCCGGACGATCTCGTCGTACGCCACCTCGAAACAGATGACCGTGCCCATCCGGTAGGCACCCAGCCCCAGCCGGCTCGGCACCTCCACCACCGGCGGATTCACCCCCGCGATCATGTCCGTCCGCACCCGGTCCACCTGGTCCGAGAACAACCGCAGGACCGACCGCATCGGGATGTACTCACCGAACGGCGCCGGATGCTGCTTCGCATACCGCCCGATCACCCCGTTGCCCGCCTGCCACAGCAACGACACGTTGTACCGCCCACCCGCCTGAGGGAATTCCTGCGCCCCCACCAGGATCGGCGCCCCGACCGCCGCAGCCGCCGCGTCCAGGCCCCGCGCGACATCCGGCGTCGTCTGCGGATCCAGGTCGCTGCCGTTCTCCGGCCACAGCACCACGTCCAGCTCACCCGCATAGTCCTCGGCGAGCGCGTACGTCCCCTCCAGATGGTTGTTCAGCACCTCGGCCCGGTTCGCGAACGCCCCGAGACCCGGCTCCCCCACGTTGCCCTGCACCGCACCCGCCCACAGCGTCCCGTCCTGGGCCAGATCGCTCCCGGCGTCGTACACCTCGTCGCCCTCGGGCGTCTCGACGGGACCGGCGCTCGCGGACGTGGGCAGCGGCAGGACGAGCGGCACGACGGCGACCGCGGCACCCAGCGCGAGGGCCCCGACGGCGCGGCCCACGTCGCGTGCCGGCGTGCTGCGCCGGGGTACCCGCGCCTGCGCTGGGCCCGCCTGCGCTGGGCCCGCCTGCGCTGAGCCGCGCCGCGCCGCGCGGACCAGGCCCGCCACTGCCAGAGCGAGGAGCACGCCCGCGAACGCGACGAGCAGGCTCACCGCGACGGTGCCGCCCAGCCAGGCGGCCCGCCCGGTCGGGGCGCCGGACATCGACCACGCGAGGCGGCCCCAGGGGAATCCGCCGAACGGGATCTCGGAGCGCCACTGCTCCACGGCGACGAAGAGGACGGAGAACGCGGCGGCGAGCCGCCAGCCACGCCGGCGCAGGAACCTCGCGCGACGCACCCAGGTCCACAGCGCGCCGAACGCCGCGAGGAACAGGGCCTCGACGGTCGACACGGCGATCCATGGCGCGGTCTCGGTGGACTCGTGCGCCCACCACAGGTGGGGCAGGAAGAACGCGAGGCCGAACAGGAGGCCGATCAGGAAGTTCCACCAGGCGCTGTCCCGCCCGAGCGACCAGTACAGGACGGCCACGGCGACGAAGGCCGCGGGCCACACCCCGGCGTCCGGGAACGCGGCCCAGAGCACTAGCCCACCGGTCACCGCGAGGAACAAGGACAGCAGCCGGGACGGCTCGGGCAGACGCACGCCAGCAGCCTACCGGCGTCGGTCGGCGAAGAGTCCGCCTCGAGAATGACCTGGGGTACCGATTCCACCGTGGATCGGTACCCCAGGTCATTCTCGAGACACGGTGGACTATCCCGCGAGTCGCCGGTCAGAAGGTGTCGTGCAGGACGACGCCGTCGCGGAGGGTGTGCAGGCATTCCGGCTCGACGGCGTCCGGGGAGAGGTCCGGGAGCAAGGGGGTGCCCGCACGGGCTTCCTCGCTCCAGGAGCTGAGGCGGCCGGGGGCGGCCTGCACACCGAGCTGTTCGGCACGCCAGACGGCGAGGTGTGCCGGTGCACCGACCCGGAGCTGTCCGGCGCCGGTGTGGTCCAGCCCGGCGAGGCGCCAGCCGCCGCGGGTGTGGGCACGGAACGCGGCGCCGGCGGAGATCCGCTGGTCGGGGTCCTCGTGGCTGGTCGCCGCGCGCACGCCCTGCCAGGGGTCGACGGGCGTGACCGGGGTGTCGGAGCCGAACGCGAGCGGCACGCCGGCCTGGGCGAGGTCGGCGAACGGCATGAGGGAGCCGGCGCGCATGGCTCCGAGCCGGGAGGCGTAGACGCCCTTGCTGCCGCCGAAGGCCGAGTCGAACGCCGGCTGGACCGACAGCCCGACGCCCTGCACCAGCAGCGCGGCGAGGGTGACCGCGTCGACGAACAGGCCGTGCTCGATGCGGTGGTGCCCGGCGCGCACCGCGCTCTCGCTGGTCAGCTGGGTGGCGATCTGGAGCCCGAGCACCATGGTGTCCATGGCCCGGTCCCCGATGACGTGGAAGGCGGCCTGCACACCGGCGGCCATCCCTCGTGCGTCCTGCCCGCGCGCGCCCTGGACCGCGGCCAGGTGGTGGGCGATCTGCTCGGCCGACAGGTACAGGTTGCCGGTCCAGGGTGTGCCGTCGGGGTTGGTCAGGGCGCCGGTGAAGGTGCCGGACGACGGGTCGACGGGCAGGTCCGAGTAGGGGCTGCGCAGGGCGGCGGTGCGTGAGCCGACGGAGCCGTCCACGTTGAGGTCCCCGCCGATGCCGGTGAGGAACGGCAGCTCGGCGAGCAGCGCGCGGGCGTCGTCGGTGGTCTGGCACAGCTCGCCGCGGTAGGCGGCCAGGTGCGGCAGGGCGGGCACGCCGTCGTCGGACAGGGCCTCCGCGGTCATCGAGTCGGCGGTCATGGCGTACAGCTCGGCCAGGCCCGCGCGGGTGTCGAGGTGCTCGCCGCTCATCTCGTGCACGGACACGATGCCGCGGGCGGCCCACGCGGCGAGGGTCTCGCGGTACAGGCGGGTACGGCGTTCGGGCGACAGCGCGTGGGCGACGTCGCGCACGGTGTGGTGCAGGTCGGCGGTGACCAGCCCGGTGTCGGCGGGGGCGTCGGACCAGCCGGAGCCGGACATGCCCATGCCGGTCCAGGCGGGGTCGCGTTCGATGCCGGCCCGCGTGGCCATCGACGTCGAGACCACTGCTGAGTGCACGTCGACGCGGGCCGCGTACACGGGGCGGCCGCCGCAGGCGTCGTCGAGCTCCTGCCGGGTGAAGGTGCGCTGCTCGGGCCAGGCCTGCTCGTCCCAGCCGAAGGCGAGCAGCACCTGGTCGCCGGACGGGTCGGCGGCCGCCAGCCGGCGGGCGCCGTCGTGCAGGGCGGCCAGGGCGTCGGCGAGGGAGTGCACTCCCCCGGCGGGTGTGAGGTCGACGGCGTCGCTCGACAGGCCGGTCTCCAGCACGTGGGCGTGCGCGTCGACGAACCCGGGGGTGACCAGCGCGCCGTCCAGGTCGATGACCCGGTCGGCGCGCGCGGCAAGGCCCGCCGCGGTGTCGTTGGCCCCGAGCCACGCCACGACGCCGTCGTCGACGAGGATCGCTTCGGCGAAGGGGTCGGCGGAGGAGTGGATGACTCCGTTGCGGTACAGGATCGATCGAGCGGCGCGGGACGGGACGGCGCTGGACCGGACGGGCTGGCTCACGATGGAACTGTATGCGATCCCCCGGCCCGGTGCCGAGATCAGCGGGTCTCGGCACCGGGTGCCGGTCAGAGGCTGGAGTAGGCCACCACGCCGCGCAGCACCGCGTCCTGCGCCTTGCGGGCGGTCGTGCGCAGCTTGTCCGACGGCGCAGCGCCACCGAGCTGGTCGAGCACGTCGATGACCTGCTTGCACCAGCGCACGAAGTCGCCGGCAGCGAGGTCGGAGCCGCGCAGCACGCTGTCGAGGTTCTTGCCGGACGCCCACCGGTACATGGCACCGACCAGGCCGAGGTCGAGCGGTCCGGTGGCGTCGATGCCGTGCGCCTCCTCGAGGTCGTCGACCTCGGACCACACACGCTGGGTGTCGTCCAGCACGCCGGCGAGGCGCCCGGTGGGCCCGCCGGGGATGTAGGGGTCGGGGGCGTCGTCGCGGCGGCTCTGGTAGACGACGGTGGACACGACGGCGGCCAGGCCGGCCGGGTCGAGCCCGTCCCAGACCCCGCGGCGTAGACACTCGGCGAGCAGCAGGTCGTTCTCTGCGTACAGGCGGCGCAGCCAGCGGCCGTCGTCGGTCACGCGGATCCTGCCGGGTCCTTGCCCGGCACCCGTCCCGGTACCGGCCGGCCCGCTGTCGTCGGGCCCGTTGCCCGTTCCGGTGCGCTGCAGGTAGCCGAGCGTGAGCAGCACGTCGAGGGTGCGGTCGAAGGTGCGGGCGATGGAGCCCGTGCGGCCCTCGACGCGGCGGACGAGCTGGTCGTGCTCGCGCTTGAGCTTGTTCCAGCGCTCGGCCCAGCGGGCGTGGTCGTCGCGTTCGGGGCAGGCGTGGCACGGGTGTGCCTTGAGGGCCTTGCGCAGGCGGGCGAGCTCTGCGTCGGTCGAGGCGTCGGACCGGCGCCCGGCCAGGGCCTTGCCGCCGCGTGCGGCGCTCCCGGCCCGCCGGCCTGGCGGGCTGCTGGTCGAGTGCGCGGCGGGGACGTCGTCGGCCAGTGCGCCGAGCGCGTTGCGCATGGAGGAGACGAGGTCGCGGCGGGCGTCGGGCTTGCGGGGGTTGAACGCCTTGGGGATCTTGACGGTGGTGACGGTCTCCAGGCCGGCGGGCGCGTCGGCGAGGGTCAGCTTCTTGACCTGGCGTTCCTGGGTCAGGACGGTGGGGCGGGGCCCGTCGAACCCGCCCGGCTCGCCGGGGTCGAGGACGAGGACGTACCCGCGCCGTCGCCCGGTCGGCACCTCGACGACGTCGCCGCGGCGCAGCTGTTCCAGGGACGCGACGATCTCGGCCCGCTGGGCGCCGGACGCCGCACGGGACAGCTCCTTCTCGCGGTCCTTGATGGCGCGGCGCAGGTCCATGTACGCGCCGAAGTCGCCTTCGGTGCAGGACATGGCCTTGGCGTACCCGTCGAGGGCCTCGGCGTGCGCCTGGGCCTGCTTGGCCAGGCCGACGACGCCGCGGTCGGCCTGGAACTGCGCGAACGAGGTCTCCAGGACCTCGCGGGCGCGGTCGCGGCCGACCTGGGCCACGAGGTTGACGGCCATGTTGTAGGTGGGCCGGAAGCTGGACTTGAGCGGGTACAGGCGCTTGGACGCGAGGCCGGCCAGCGCCACGGGGTCCAGCGCGGGGTGGTCGACGACGACGGCGTGCCCCTCGACGTCGATGCCGCGGCGTCCGGCGCGGCCGGTGAGCTGGGTGAACTCGCCGGGGGTGACGGGCACGTGGCTGGTGCCGTCCCACTTGACGAGCTTGTCCAGGACGACGGACCGGGCGGGCATGTTGATGCCGAGCGCGAGGGTCTCGGTGGCGAACACGACCTTGACCAGGCCGCGCGAGAACAGGTCCTCGACGGTCTCCTTGAACACGGGCAGCATGCCGGCGTGGTGGGCGGCGACGCCGCGGGCCAGGGCTTGCGACCAGGACCAGTAGCCGAGCACGTCCAGGTCCTCCGGCGGGATGGCGGCGGTGCGCTCCTCCACGACGGACCGGATGGTCGCTTCCTCCTGCGGGGTGGTCAGCCGCAGCCCGGCCTTGAGGCACTGGTCGACGGCGGCCTCGCAGCCCGCGCGGGAGAACACGAAGTAGATGGCGGGCAGCAGGGCGTCCGCGTTCAGGGCGTCGACGACGATGAACCGCGGCGGGGTGCGCCGGCTCGGCCCGATGCCGCCCCCGCTGTCATCGGTGCGGCGCCCGTTCCCGCCTCGGTAACCGCGGTCACCTCGGCCGCGGCCGCGTCGGCCGCCGGGCCCGCCACGGTAGTCGCCGGGGCGGTTGCCGCCACGCCCGGACCGGAACGCGGCGGACAGGTCAGGGTTGATGGGCGGGCTGGTGCCGGGGTCGGTCGGGTCGACGTGCCCGGCGTACAGGTCCAGGAGGCGCGGTGTGCCGCGCGGCTCCGGGGAGGACATGAGGACGTGCTGCCACAGGGGCACGGGCCGGCGCTCGGAGACGACGACGGCGGTGTCGCCGCGCACCATCTCTAGCCAGTCGCCGAACTCCTCGGCGTTGGACACGGTCGCGCTCAGCGAGACGAGCTGCACGTCGTCGGAGAGGTGGATGATGACCTCTTCCCACACGGGTCCGCGGAACCGGTCGGCGAGGTAGTGCACCTCGTCCATGACGACGTAGGCGAGGCCGTCGAGGGTAGAGGAGCCCGCGTACAGCATGTTGCGCAGCACCTCGGTGGTCATGACCACCACGGGCGCGTCGCCGTTGATCGTGGTGTCGCCGGTGAGCAGGCCGACGTTGTCGGGTCCGTGCCGGCGCACGAGGTCGGCGTACTTCTGGTTGGACAGCGCCTTGATGGGCGTGGTGTAGAACGCCTTGCGGCCAGAGGCCAGGGCCAGGTGGACGGCGAACTCGCCCACGACGGTCTTGCCGGCCCCGGTCGGGGCCGCCACGAGCACGGCGCGGCCTTGTTCGAGGGCCTCGCAGGACTGCACCTGGAAGTCGTCGAGCTCGAACCCGATGACCTCCCGGAACCGGGTCAGCTCGGGGTGCTCGGCCGCTGAACGGCTCTGTGACCGGAAGGCCGTGTACCGCTCGGCGGGGCTCAGGTCGCTCATGGGCACAGCCTACGGTCCCTGTCCGACAGCCCGAGTCCGACAGCCCGAGTCCGACAGCCCGAGTCCGACAGCCCGAGTCCGACAGCCCGAGTCCGACAGCCTGGGCGCGACAGCCTGGGCGCGACGGGCCGCACCCAGGCTGCCGGTCAGGCTGTCGGTCAGACCTCGACGTCGGCGAGCCGCTTCTCGAGGCGCTTGTCGTGCAGCATCGAGACGCCGACGGCGCCGAAGTACAGGACGCAGATCGGCAGGGCCACGAGGATCATCGTGAGCGCGTCCGGTGTCGGCGTCATGATTGCGGCGAACGTGAACGCGACCAGGATGGCCCACCGCCAGCCGGCGAGCAGCGCCTTGGCGGACATCAGGCCCGCGAAGTTGAGGCCCACGAGCAGCACCGGGGACACGAACGCGATACCGAAGGCGAGCAGGAGCCGCATCACCAGGCTCAGGTACATCTGGGCGTCGGTGAAGTTGGTGGCGTCGTCGGGCAGGAAACCAGTCAGGATCTGCACGGCGTGCGGGATGACGACCCACGCCATGTACGCGCCGCCGAGGAACAGCGGCACCGAGGCGCCGACGAACCCGTACGCGTAGTGCTTCTCGCGCTTGTTGAGCCCTGGCGTGATGAAGGCCCACACCTGGTACAGCCACCACGGGCAGGACACGAACACGGCGAGGAACAGGGCCGCCTTGATCTTCAGGTCCAGCGCCGATGCCGGTCCGGTGAAGTTCAGGGTCACGTCGTTGCCCGTGAGCTCGGACGCCCGCTCCAGGGGTTGCTGGAGCGCGACGAGCAGCGGCTCGTACAGGACCCAGCCGGCGATGCCGCCGAGCAGGAGCCCTGCTGCGATGAGGACGAAACGTTTGCGGAGCTCGAGGAGGTGCTCGAGCAGGGGCATGCGGCCGTCGGACGGCCGCCTCGTACGTGCCACCGGGTCAGGCCTTGGGGATGTCGCGGTCCCTGTTGGTGATCAGGCCAGGTACCGAGTCCGTTCCCGTGCTCGCGCCTGCGCCCGTCGTCGAGCCCGTGGTGGAGGTGGTCGAACCGCCCGGCGCGTTGTCGGCTGCCCGGTTGTCGGCCCGGTTGTCGCGCTCGTCCCGACCGGCAGAGCGGTCCGCGTCGTCGGAACCGTCGTCACGCAGGTCCTTGATCTCCTTCTTGAAGATCTTCATCGACTGCCCGACGCTCTTGGCCAGTCCCGGCAGGCGGGTGGACCCGAAGAGCAGCAGGACGACGACGAGCAGGACGATCCAGTGCCACGGCTGCATTGCGCCCATGGTGACTCCTTACGGTGCGGTGCTAGTACGCGGTGTGATGCGGATATGCCCGATCTTACGCGGACCAGCGGGGCACAAAGGTAGCCCTCCGGTGGACGGAAGGTGGCGAGGGCCCGGAACGCCCGCCAGAACCGCGCGAATCCGGGCCCGCTCACTGTTCGAGCACCTGTGTCAGTCGTTGAAGTGTTTCCACTTCTGCCAGGTCACCACGTGCCGCGCCCGGCGCGCGTCCTTGCGCACGCCGCGAGCGGCCCGCTGCGCGTGGGCGCGCTGGTAGTGGATGGTCACGTCGTCGAACAGGCTCGGTCCGGCGTGCTGCGAGGTCGCCGCCTCGCGCGCCTGGTCGGACAGCTTCTGGAGCCGGTCGGCCGACTCGCCGATACGGCGCGACGCCCGGCCCAGCTCCTCCATCAGGCCCATAGCTGACCGCCAGAGATAGCGGGCCAGAAAGAACGCTCCGACGAGGCTGCCCACGATCAGCAGGGTCCACACCCAGAACCACATGGTCGCCAAGCCTAGTGCCGAATTGTCGATGTGGCTGCTTCCGGGGTCATCTGATCGGTATCGGGTCGGTGCCGTAGAGGGTCAGCGCGTCGGCCGCGGCGCCCGCTACGTCGTCGGCAAGGGCCTTCGGGGAGACCGACCGCACGTACGGCGCGAGCTGGATCAGGGTGCTGCGCAACCAGCCGGGGTTGGTGACGCGCAGGGTGACCTCGAAGTCGCCGTCGGGCAAGTTACGGACCGACTCGACCGGGACCTCCTCGGCGAACCACCGCGCCCGGGGCGCGAACCGGATGGTCGCCAGCGGTGACGAGCCACCCGCGAACAGGGCCGCGAAGTCGATCTCGGCCGACGGCTCCCCCACCCCGGGATGGTCCTGCACGAGGACGTCGGTCTCGGTGGCCTCCAGGATGCGGTCGACCCGAAAGGTGCGCGGCGCGGCGGCGCGGTAGCACCAGGCGGCGAGGTAGGCGTACTCGTCCTGCGTGTGCAGGCGGACGGGGTCGACCTCCCGTTCGCTGACGACGTCCGACGACGTCACGTACCGGATCCGCAGCCGGTGCCGCGCTGTCAGCGCCGACGTGATCGCCGCGACGACCTGCCGGTCGCCGCCCGGCGCGAGCCGCACGTCCACGGCGTTCGCCGCCTCGCCGGTCGCGTCGGTCAGCTTGCGCAGCGCGGACTGGACGACGGCGGACCGGGCCGGGTCCGCCTGGACGGCACCGGTGGCCCGCATGGCCCGCAGGGCAGCGACCAGCGCCACGGCCTCCCGGGTCCCGAGCCGCAGCGGCCGGGTCATGCCCCGCGCCTCGGTCAGGTGCACGACACCGCGGTCGATGGACGCCGCGTCGAAGTCGATCAGGTCGTCGGGCCAGTACCCCGGGGTACCGGAGACCCAGAGCGCGTCGACGTCCTTCTGGATCTGAGCCGGCGTGGTCCCGAACCTCCTGGCGAGGTCGGCCACGGACACGGGCCCTGCGCCGTCGAGGTAGGCAACGATGCCCAGCAGGCGCAGGAGCCGGTCGTCGGCGCGCTCAGCCACGGAACACCCCACCCTCGGCGCCCTGACGGGCCGGTGGCGCACCCAGCGCCGCCGCGGCGGTGAGCCGGCGCAGCGTCTCGGTCCGGACGGGCTCCGGTTCGAGCACGACCAGGGCCGCCCCGTACCCAGCCGCCTCGGACGCCATGCCGCTCATCGACCGGTACGGCACCTCGAGGATGTCCCAGCCCGCCCGGTCACCGGTCGACGCCCCGGCCGGGTCGGGCAGGCGCTCGCTGTAGGTCTGGCGCTCGCCGTCAGGCACGGGTTTGGCGCGGGCGCGCAGCGCTCCGGCGCGTTCGGGGCGGACGGCGACCACTGCCTGCCTGATCTCGCCGTGCGCCTTGCCGAGCATGACGTCGGTCTCGAAGTCGGGGATCTCGTAGGCGCGGGCGGGGCCGGTGATGCGGACGCGCGACTCGATGCGCGACATGCGGAACACGCGGGGCGCCTGCCGGTCGCGGTCGAAGCACATGAGGTACCAGCCGCCGTCGCGCGCCGCGATGCGCCACGGCTCGACGTGCCGGGTCAGGACCGCTCCGTTGTACGCGGCCCGGTAGCTGAACGTCACCGCCCGGCGAGCCTCGATCGCCTCCATGAGGGGACCGTAGGCGTCCCCGACGGCACGCACGGACGGCGCGAGCCCGGCCAGGGCGTCCGCGGACGGGTCGCCGGCGCCCGCGGCGCGCAGCTTGACCATGGCGCGGTTGATGTCGGTCTGCAGGGTCTTGTCCTGCCAGAACTGGGCGGCCAGGGACAGCACGCCGAGCTCGGCGGGCGTGAGGTCGATCGACGGCAGCGCGTAGGCGTCCTGGTCGATCCGGTAACCGAGCTCGTCGGTGTGCCCGCCGGTCCCGACCGTCACCACCGGGATGCCCAGGGCGCGCAGCATGTCCTTGTCCCGCTCGAACATCCGCTCGAACGCCTCACCGCTGGGCGCGTCGGCGTACCCGGCCACAGCGGTGCGGACCTGCTGCTTTGTCATCGCCGCGTTGGTGTTCACCAGCGCGATGACAAGGTTCAGGAGCCGCTCGGCGGGATTCAGGCCGGGTGACGGGGCGGACTGCTGCGTGGGGGGCGGATCGATGGGCATCGAGACAACGGTAGCGTTCGGTAGCCTCCACCCTGTGATGACGTGGCGGATCGGGACCGTGATTTCCACAGGCAGGTCGTGGCGGGGGGCGCGTGAGCTCGAGGTGACCCTCGACCGGCCCCTACCAGGGCACGGTGCCGCGGCAGGAGACGGAGCGGGGCGCGACGTCGGCGCCGACATAGGTGGCGACGGCACGGCGGGACCCGTGACCGTGCGGGCCCTCGCCTACACCGACCTGGTGGGCGACCCCGCCCCGGGCGACGCGCTGCTGCTCAACGTGTCCGCCCTCGCCCGCGGGCTCGGCACCGGGGGGTACGCGCTCGTCGTCGGCCCCGCCGCGGCCGCCACCCACCTGCCCCCCGACCCCGCCCCGGGACCCGGCCACCTCGTCAAGGCCCGGTACACACCGCTGCAGACCATGGTGCTCGGCGTCGACGAGCAGGAGTCACCGCACCACACGACCCTCGCCGACGCCGACAGCCTCGACGGCATGCCCGTCGTCGTCGCCGACCTGCACTCCGCGCTCCCCGCGGTCGTCGCCGGCCTGCGGCACGCCGCCGGCACGTCCGCCGCCAGCCTGAAGATCGCCTACATCATGACCGACGGCGGCGCCCTGCCCGCCGCGTTCTCCCGCACCATCGCCGCCCTGCGCGACGCCGAATGGCTCACCACCTGCATCACCGTCGGGCAGGCGTTCGGCGGCGACCTCGAAGCCGTCACCGTGCACACCGGCCTCCTCGCAGCCCGGCACGTCGCCGCGTGCGACATCGCCGTCGTCGCCCAAGGACCCGGCAACCTCGGCACCGGAACCCGCTGGGGCTACTCCGGCGTAGCCGCCGGCGAAGCGGTCAACGCCGCAGCCACCCTGCACGGACGCCCCGTCGCCGCCCTGCGCGTCTCCGGAGCCGACCCCCGCGACCGCCACCTCGGCATCTCCCACCACTCCCTGACCGCCTACACCAGGGTCGCCCTCGCACCCGCCGACGTCCCCGTCCCGGCACCGACCACCGACGTCGAGAACCTGCCCGCCTGGGGCGCCCAGCTCACCCGGCGCATCCGCGAACAGGCCCGGACACTGACGCAGGAGCCGCCGCAGGAGCCGACCCAAGGCCCGGCCCGGCCCACCAGCAACCACCGGCACACCCTCGTCGACATCCCCGCCGACACCACCCTCCTCGACACCCTGCGCACCTCCCCCGCCGGGCTACGCACCATGGGCCGCAACCTCGACAGCGACCCCGCCTCCTTCGTCACCGCAGCCGTCGCCGGCATCCACGCCCACCGGCTCACCAACCCCGACGCCACGACCCAGCCCGCATGAGCCCCACCACCCGCCTGACCAGCACCCTCCTGCTGGTCACCGTCGTCGTGCTCGGCGTAGCCACCGCCACACCCTGGCGCTTCGACCCACCCCAGACCGCCACCCCGGAACTCAACATGCCCGAACAGCTCCTGCCGGCACAGACCAGCAGCCCCACCCCGCTCACCCCACCCCCCGACACCCCACCCACCGACATCCGCTGGCTCGGCATCACCGCCGCGATCCTCCTCGGACTCCTCATCGCCGCCGTCCTCACCCTCGCCGTCCGCAAGCTCCTCGCCCTCCACCGCGCACGCACCACCACCACACCCGACAACCTCACCGGCGGCAGCACCACCACCGGCACCCTCGCCGACGACGTCGACCTCCCCGAGCTCCAGGACGCTGTCTCCCGCGCCCTCGCCCACCTCGACGGACACGCCCGCCCCCGCGACGCCGTCGTCGCCGCCTGGGTAGCCCTCGAAGACGCCGCAGCCCGCGCCGGCGCCCACCGCAACCCCGCCCAGACCCCCACCGAGTTCGCCGGCGCCGTCCTCGCCACCACCCCCGCGCCACCAGCCGCCGTCGCCCGCCTACGCACCCTCTACCAACGAGCCCGCTTCACCGACCGACCCATCGACCGCGCCACCGTCAACCAGGCCCGACAGGCGCTCGCGGACATCGCCAGGAGCCTCGACGTCGACGACATCGAGCCCGAGCCCGACGACCGCTCCGTCCACCCCGGCACCCCACCGCAGGGCAACCCATGAGGTCCTGGAACTGGCGCCGCATCATCACCGTCACCGTCCTGGCCACCCTCGCAGCCGCCGGACTCGTCCACTGGCACATCGTCGACCTCGGGCACGCCGCAGCAGCCGCCACCCTGGCCACCGCGATGAGCATCCTGTGGTCCGCCACCGAACCCACCACCGGACACACCACCAGCGACCCCGAATGGCCCCGCACCCCCGTCGAGGCACGCGCCGGCGGACGACACGACGTCTCCGACCTCGGCTGGTCCGTGTTCGGCCGCGACGGCCACGTCACCGACCGCGTCGTCCGCCGCATCAGAGCCCTCGCCGCCGACCGGCTCCGCGCGCACGGCATCGACCCCGCAGACCCCGCCGCGGAACCCGACGCCGAACGCCTCCTCGGCGCTCGCGTCCTGCGCCAGCTCAAGTCCGGCCAGCCCCCCACCGCCCGCACCGTGAAGACCTGGCTCGACGCGATCGAACGTCTCGCAGCCGCACCCACCACCGAGGAGCACCGTGCCTGACCAGAACATCCCAGCGCCCCTGCCCGTCACCGACGTCGCGGCCCTGGGCGAACGCGTCCTCACCGAGGTCGGCACCGCCGTCGTCGGCATGCGCGACGCGCTCCAGGTGGCCCTCGCGACCATCCTCGCCGGCGGACACGTCCTCTTCGAAGACGTACCCGGCCTGGGCAAGACCCTCGCCGCGCGCTCCCTGGCCACCGCGCTCGGCCTCGACTTCGCGCGCCTGCAGTGCACCCCCGACCTGCTGCCCGCCGACATCACCGGCTCGTCCGTCTTCGACCCCGCCACCCGCACCTTCGAGTTCCGCCCCGGACCCGTCTTCACCGGCCTGTTCCTCGCCGACGAGATCAACCGCACCGCACCCAAGACACAGTCCGCGCTCCTCGAGGCCATGGCCGAACGACAGGTCTCCATCGAAGGCACCAGCCGCCCCCTGCCCAACCCCTTCCACGTGCTCGCCACGTCCAACCCCGTCGAGTACGAAGGCACCTACCCCCTGCCAGAGGCCCAGCTCGACCGCTTCATGGTCCGCCTCGCCGTCGGCTACCCCGACCCCACGCAGGAGACCGAGGTCCTCACCCGCCGCCTCGCCCGCAGAAAGGAAGCCGCCCCCGTCACCCAGGTCGTCGACCCAGCGACCGTGCGCGCCATGCAGGCCGGCACCGAAGCGGTCCCCGTCGACCCCGACGTCGTCCGCTACTGCGTCGACCTCGCCGCAGCCACCCGCGGCCACCAGGCCCTCGAGGTCGGCGCATCGCCCCGCGGCTCACAGAACCTCGTCCTCCTCGCCCGCGCCATCGCCGTCCTCGACGGACGCGACTACGTCCTGCCCGAGGACGTCAAGCGCGTCGCCGTACCCGTCCTCGCCCACCGCATCACCCTCACCCCCACCGCCTGGGCATCGGCCACCCGGCCCGAGACGATCGTCGCCGACCTCCTGCACACCGTCCCCACCCCCGCCACGGTCCCCACGCGATGACCATCGGCGGCACCATCGTCACCCGCGGCCGCACCTCACTGGACACCCCCACGGACGGACACCACGGCTGGCGCCCCACCTCCGCACACACCGCCGCCGTCGTCACCGGCATCCTCCTGCTCACCACCAGCGTCATCGCCGGCCGCGCCGACATCGCCCTCATCGGCATACCCGGCCTCCTCGCCGCCACCTGGGCCCGCACCAACCGACCCACCACACCCCCACCCGCGACGCTCCACGAACCACCCGGCACCGCCACCCCCGGCGAGCTCACCGCCACCCTCCACCTGCCGGGCACCACCACCGCCGCCGACATCGTCCACGTCCGCGTCACCGCCACCGGCCACCGCGACGCCCACCTGGCACTCGCAGCCCACCCGCACGGACGACACGTCCCCCTACGCCTCTCCTCCGTACGCACCGGACCCCAGGAGACGTTCACCGTCGACCTCCGCGGATCCCGGCACCACACCTGGGAAGAAGAACCCACCCAGGTCGGCGGCACACCACGGCTCGTCCTGCCCGCCTCCGCACCACTCGGCCGACTGCCCCTGCCCCACCGCCTGCGCGGCCTGACCGGACCACACTCCGCACGCCGCCTCGGCGACGGCGCCGAGCTGCGCGACATCCACCCCTTCACCCCCGGCGACCGGCTACGCAGGATCGACTGGCGCACGACCGCCCGCCGCTCCCCCGACCTCGACACCCTGTACGTACGCCGCACCTACGCCACCGCCGAAGCGACAGCAGTCCTCGTCGTCGACTCCCGCGACGAAGTAGGACCCGACATCCGCACCTGGCGCGGCTACGGCACCCTCCGCGTCGACGAACCGACCTCGCTCGACCTCGCCCGCCACGCCGCAGCCTCCGTCGCCCACGCCCTCGTCGAAGCAGGCGACCGCGTCGGCCTCGAAGACCTCGCCCGCCGACGCCGCCCGCTGCCACCCGCCTCCGGCCGCCGCCACCTACGCCGCCTCGTCCACGGCCTCGCCCTCGCCCACCCCAAGGACCGCGCCTCGGTACACCGCGTACGCCCACCCCAGCTCCCCGCCGACGCCATCGTCTACCTCTTCACCACCCTGCTCGACGACGAACCAATCCACCTCGTCCGCACCTGGCGCGCCGCCGGCCACCCCGTCGTCGTCGTCGACACACTGCCCGACATCCACCCCGTCATCGAGAACCACCTCGCGATCGCCTGGCACATCGCCCGCCTCGAACGCGAGAACCGGATCGCCACCCTCGACCGCGAGGGCATACCCGTCATCAGCTGGGCCGGATCCGAACGCGACCACGCCACCGTCCGGTTCGAAGCCCTCGCCCGCGCAGCACAACGCCACGTACCCGGACGCGTCCCATGAACCCCCTCACCGAGCTCACCGCACGACTCCACCGCCTCAGACTCCGCCTCACCGACCCCGCCCACCGACCACTGCCCGACATCACCACCCAGACCGGCCCCACCCTGCGCGGCTGGGCGCTCCGCCTCGCCCTCCTCGTCCTCACCCCCCTCCTGCTCCTCACCGCCGCCGCCCGCACCCCCGACATCCCCGACGGCGTCACCTGGACCATCGCCGCGCTCAGCACCGGCCTCCTCCTCGCCCGCCCCACCCCGACCACGGCCGGCGGCATCACCGTCGTCGCCGCAGTGCTCCTGTGGGGCTTCACCACCGAACCGCTCGACCCCTGGGCACTCGCCGTCGCGCTCCTCGCCTACACCCTCACCCGCACCACCTGGTGGGCAGCACACGTCCCGTTCCACGGACGCGCCGAGATCTCAGCACTGCTCGTCGGCTGGCGACGCGACCTCGTCGTCCTCGCCGCCACCGGCCTCCTCGGGGCGCTCGCGATGCTCGCGTCCGGCGCGACGGTGCCCGGCGCCGTCCTGCTCGCCGCGCTGGCGATCGTCGGGATCGCGTTCCTCGCGCTGGCGACCGGCGGCTCCCCGCGTGACGATGGACGCGGCTGACATCCGCCCGAACCCGTCGCCGCACGAGAGGACCCCTCATGCCCCGGAAGCTGCCCCGCTACACGGTCCCGTCCCTCACCCCTGAGCAGGGAGCCAAGGTCGCGGAGATCCTCCAGCAGCGGCTGCACGCGCTGAACGACCTGCACCTCACGCTCAAGCACGTGCACTGGAACGTGGTGGGCCCGCACTTCATCGGCGTCCACGAGATGCTCGACCCGCAGGTCGACGCCGTCCGCGCGATGGTCGACGAGATCGCCGAGCGCATCGCCACGCTCGGCTCCGCGCCGGTCGGCACCCCTGGCGCCCTCGTCGCCGCGCGCAGCTGGGAGGACTACGAGCTGGGCCGCGCTCCGGCGATCGAGCACCTCGGGGCGCTCGACGACGTCTACGACTCCGTCATCACGGTCCACCGCAAGGCGGCCGACGACACCGCCGGCCTGGACGACGTGACGAACGATCTGCTCATCGGCCACCTGCACAAGCTCGAGCAGTTCCACTGGTTCGTCCGCGCGCACCTGGAGTCGTCGTCCGGGGCGATCCCCGAGCCGCCGGCGCGGGGCTCGGGGTCGGGCTCGGGCTCGGGCTCGGGGCGGGCGCCGGTGTGGGCGCGGCCTCGGCCTCGGGCTTGCTCGGTGCCGG